>CAJMQQ010000003.1 GCA_905215625.1 uncultured bacterium | reverse complement strand
ATGCAGCGACCGGACGTCTGGGGACTTGCTGCAGCCCCTCTGGGCAAAAAGTCCAATCTGGTGCCGTTTTATAAATATGTGTTAGAACCGCTGCACTGGGATTTTTATCCCAACGGCCGGTTTAAGGAGGCGCGGCGGGAACGGTATGAAGCCGCGAGAAAAGCGTTTGAGGAACAACTGGAAAAAGTCGCGAAATTACAGGATGAATTATCTTCATTAGGAGACGCGGCGCTGTCGGCAAAAAAGGCCGAAAGACGCAGCCAGGAAACAAAGGCGCATTATACAAAGCAGATAGAAGCACAGAAGGAAACCCGAAACTTCCTGTTTAGAGAAATAGAAGAGATTGAGAAAAAGCTGCAGGAACTGCAAGAACGGTATCAGAAAGAAGAACAGAAGAAAAAGCCAATCCAGACAGAGCGTGATGAATGGGAAGCTGTCTGCAAAGAGAAAAAGCAGATGCTGATTCAGGTACAGAAACAAATTTGTGAAGTAATGAATTCCGTAGGAGTTTTTTCCAGGATCCTTTTTAAAGAAAAATATCAGGCTGCTAAAAATCTGGCAGAATCCTATCAGCGTCAGGAGACAGAACTGCAGACAGAGATGGAACTGGCAAAGCAGAAGATACAGGTTTTGGAAGAAGAAATCTGTAGGATAGAAAGCCATGAAGAATCCATAAAAGCAGAAGAAGAGGTGCTGGAAGAACGGTTAAAAGAACGAGCATTGCAGGATGAGCAGGCAGAAGCCTGCATAGAAGAAGCAAAAAAGCAAATCAGCTTTGCGGCAGAAAAAGCCGAAACAGCGCAAAAAGAATGGATGGAACTGGCGGAAGCCCTCCGGGAAAAGGAACCTGCAGAACGAGGGCATTTGCTGGATAAAGCATTTATTTCGGCACTTCGCTCTTCAGATGCAGAACAGTCCGCAAAGGCCCAGACTACAAATCCCTGGACAACGGACCATTATAACAGGGAAAGAGAAAAATTGCTGTACGTGGCGCTGCAGCTGACAAAAGAATTTATTTTGAATTCCAGGTGCTGCCGGGACAATTTTATTACATTAAGCCAGTATTGGGGACTGGAAATGGGAGAGGAAAACGAGCAGATCCATTTCCACAAAGAGGACAGAGAGCAAATGGCAGGGGCATTATACCAGACGCTGTTTCTTCTTGTTCCTGTCATATCTTCTACATTTGCATCGGTTGGAACCTTATTTCAAGATGTAAAAATGCCGGGGACAATCGGAACACTGGTAGTAGACGAAGCAGGCCAGGCCCAGCCTCAGATGGCAGTCGGCGCACTGTACCGTTCCCGGAAATCCATAATCGTAGGAGATCCCAAACAGGTAGAGCCAGTGGTAACAGATGATCTGGAACTATTAAAGAAATCCTTTAAAGAAGAACTTTACCGCAGTTATCAGGATAAATCCCTTTCGGTCCAGAGGTGCGCTGATATTTTAAATCCATTGGGAACTTATCTGGAAAACGGAACCGACCAGCCGGAGTGGGTAGGCTGTCCCCTTCTGGTGCACCGCAGGTGCATTTCTCCCATGTATGACATTTCCAACCGGATTTCTTACAGCGGAATTATGAAACAGCAGACGCGGCTTCCGGGAGAAGAAAAACAAAAGTCCTTTGTCTTTGATAAGTCCCAGTGGATTCATATCACAGGAACTGAAAACGGAAGAAAGGATCATTTTGTGAGAAAACAGGGAGAAGCTGTCTGCTGGATTCTGGAGAAGGCATTTGAAAAAAGTGAATTTCCCAATCTGTATATTATCAGTCCATTTAAATCCGTCGTGTACGGAATTCGGAATTACATAAAGGAATACTGTACCCAGAACCAGGATTCTTACCTGAATAAAACAGCAAGAAGAGACGATTGGATAAAAGAAAAAATTGGAACTGTCCACACATTTCAGGGAAAAGAAGCAAATGAAGTGATTTTTCTTTTGGGCTGTGATGCAGGGAAAGAGGCTGTCGGAGCAGTCCGCTGGGTAAACAGTAATATTGTCAACGTGGCGGTTACAAGAGCCAAATACCGGCTATATGTGATTGGTGACAGCAAGGCCTGGGAGCCGAACCGGTTCGTATGCGAAATGAAGGCAGTCATGGACACCTATGCATTGAAAGAAATTGCCGCGCTGCAGAAGACCGGCAGGAAAGAGGATGCCTGGCAAGAGAAGATTTTTTAAATGATTCGTTTCGGGAAGAACAGCTGTTGGAGTTTGGGCTGAAAAGTCCAAAAGACCTGGAACTGCTTCCGCTGGAAATAAAGAGAAATCTTATATTTGGAATAAAGCTATATTATCTGTTCAAGCCGCTTTTTGAATGGAACGTGGATCTGGATGCTTCCTGCTGCGGAATTTTGTTCTGCAAGGCATTGGAACTTCAGCTTCAGTCCAATTTTTATGAAGGATTAAAAAAGCAGTTTCCAGAGCATTTGCTGCGCACATCAGGAAAAGCGATTCCGTTAAAAGATGCAGAAAAGAAACACCTGATGCTGGGAACTATCTCCTATCTTTTAAAGAAGTATGGTTCGGAGATTGCGGATTGTATGCAGAGCAAGGGAGAACAGCAATTCCATGCAGACTGGTGGAAGGCATTTTGGGAAAAGCTAAATGTTTGCGTAAAAAAGCGAAACCAGTGCTGCCATGGAGAATGGTTTCAATGGAAAGATATGCTGGAACTGATAGAGGCAGAATTTCAACCCCAACAAAAGGAATGCCAGGCCTCCGATTTATGCAGATTAGGCGGAGTGTTCTTTGAAAGCACAGCAGGTAAAAAACTGTGAAAGAATTGACAATATCAGAAGTTTGAAAAGAAAGAAGGAAGATTAGGAAAATGAGACGTAGAAGAGTAAGAGAGGATCGTCTGGTAAAAACCAAAGAAGAACTGGCTGGAATCCGGGAAAGCGGAAAAGTAAATAAGGCAGTTTTAGACGCAGTTGCAGAGAAAATCGGCGTAGGAATGTCGACAGAGGAAATTGATGAGATTGTATATAAGACAACCATAGAATTACGGGGAACTCCGGCGCCCCTTCATTATGAGGGATTTCCGAAAAGCGTATGTACGTCTGTAAATAATCAGATTTGCCATGGGATCCCATCCAGAGACGTGATTTTGAAATCAGGAGATATTATTAACGTAGACGTATCAACGATTTATAAGGGGTATTTTTCCGATTCCTCAAGAATGTTTTTAATTGGCCAGGTCAGTGAGGAAAACCGGCGTCTGGTTCAGGTAGCCAAAGAATGTGTAGAAGAAGGACTGAAAATGGTAGGCCCGTTCCGTTCCATGGGGAGTATGGGAGCTGCAATTCATGACTATGCAAAAGCCAGCGGCTACAGCGTTGTGCGGGAAATCGGAGGACATGGTATCGGACTGAAATTCCACGAGGATCCCTTTGTCAGCTATGTAACCATGCCAGATACCGGAATCCATATGCCGCCGGGAATGGTGTTTACCATTGAGCCTATGATCAATGCAGGAACCTGTAAATTTAAAGTGGATAAGAAAAATGGCTGGGAGGTTACTACAGCCGATGGAAAGATGTCCGCCCAGTGGGAAGTGACGGTAGCTGTAACAGAAGACGGATATGAGATTCTGGCAGACTAGGGAAAACACGCTTTACAGGTGTTTCGCTGCTTGCATCAGTAAGAACAGGAGGCAGTATGAAAAAACGAAAGCAAATTACCAAAAGGATATGCCTGGCAGGTCTGACGGCGGCAGCGATTTTAACGGCTGTTTCCTGTGCTGCGCCGTCTGGTACAGATTCTTCCAGTACCACCACGCTGACAGACACAGTATCGCCTGGTACCACTTCGCATCCAAGTACAGTACCGTCTGGTACGGCCGCGCCGTCTGCCGCAGTTTCGCCTGAGACTGCCGCACCGTCCGGTTCTGGAGAGTCCGGTACAGAAACAACGGAGTACAATACGGTTTTGATGAAAGAAGCCAAGTCTATCTGCGGCACTTATTTTAAAAAAGGGGATATGTCTTATAAGCTGGAAGTTTCTCCGGGAGGACGCAAAAACCGCAATCAGCTTACCCTGGACTTTATGAAAGCGGAACCGCCTGGACGGGCGTATGCCATACTTCATCAACTGCAGTTCTTTTTTGAACTTCCTGGAACCAAACTTCAGACCAGCCAAGATAATTTGGAGGATTGGGAAGAACCTGAGAAAGTGTCTTACCATTTTCAATTTTATGAGGATGGAAGGATGGCACTGTTTGGTCAATCAGAAGCTGCGGGAGTTTATTTTCCCATGGAAACTTTGTTTCTGCCAGAAGCTTACGAGCGGCCGCTAAATGAGACGGATTTACTGGAACTGGATGCAGAAAAATTAAGGCTTTTGCGCAATCAGTATTTCGCAGTTTATGGACGGGAATTTAAAAATCAGGAACTGCAGAAGTATTTTGAACAGCAGCCCTGGTATGAAAAAGCAGAAAACGCAGAGCAGATGGCAGAGGCAAATTTTACGGAACTGGACAAGAGAAACATTGAGTTTATCAAGAAGGCAGAAAAAGAATTTGATTTTCAAAAATGGGAGCAGGTCCGGAAAGAATATGAGCAGCTTCCCCAGGCTCCATATAAAGAACTGCTGCCGGAACATATGGAAATCGGCATATCGCTGAATGATTTTGAAAACACCAGAGACAGAGGACTTTATTATGAAGCGCCCGGAACCATTTCCCTTCCTCTTATGCTGACTCCACAGGAGTATGAAACAGTGATGAAAGAGTTTGAAGAGATAGAAATTTGCGTCAACGAATTGACTGGTGAAACGGCGGTTGTCAGTGCTTCTGATGGAAACTATGGAGACGTTGCCCTGCAGTATCAATCAGAAGACTGGACAGATTATTGTTATCTGGATTATGAGCCTTATTCCGGATGTTACCGGCTGTGGGGAGACAGCGACGACACCCGCTTTAAAAAGGTGTATGAAGGAAGTGTCTACATACTAAAAGGCACAGAAGAAGAATGGGGCTATCATTTTTTCAGTTCCAAAGAAGAGAGACCGCCGGCAAAAATCGTGGATTTTCAGAAACCAGAGACCCTGTTTGAGTATGAGGAAGTTTATGGCGGAAACAGGCCGGTCTTTGATGAAAAGGGATATGTAAAAGGGTTATATTATTTTGGGGATTAAACAGGAAACAGGCATCAGTCATAGGGGCTGGTGCCTGTTTTGCGATCAATGTTTAGAATATCAAGAAAAATTACGTTTAGGGAAGGTCTCCAAGTCCCAAATCGAAAGGTAGTGCATTGGAAATAGCGGCATAATTGACCTGAGATGAGACTGCCTCTGACAGGCTGCCACTTTCTTCAAACGCTTTCCGGAACTGGTTGGGAGGCATGGAATAGCGCTGTTTAAATAAATGATAAAAGTGACTCAGGCTTTCAAAACCGGCATCTTCACAGATTTCCAGGATTTTTTGATCCGTCTGCTGGATTAGTCCAGCAGCATATTCCAGCCGGATGGCATTTACAAATTCAGAAGGAGTTTTATTTAAATATTTTTTGCAGGAACGGGAAAGGTGTTCCACACTTTTTCCAGACAGTCGGTAAAGGGCCGGAAGCCCTTCTGAAAAATTTTCTTTTTTCAGCATTTCCAGACTGATCCAGCGAAGCCATTCCGGAGTATTGCTGCTTTCTGTCTGAGGCATCAGCATAAAATGCTGGGTCAGCAGATTAAAAATGGTAATCCGGAAATAGGCTTCGGATTTCTGGTGCAGGATTTTTTTGGTTAGAACTAGCTGTTCTAATTGACTGGTAATGGATTTTAACTCCTGCGGAGTAATAGCCGCGTGAGGTGGAAGTTCAGGAGACATGAGAACTTCACGAAAAGCCTCACCGAGATAATCGGTTAGATTATCAAATACTGTAGAAGGAATTAGAATATTAATGATTTTAAATTCTTTTGACGTGTTCAGATAGCAGTGAATGTCATCGGGACGTACAAAATACAGATCTCCACGGGCCAAAGGCTGGTGTTTCAGATTTACAACATGGGTGCCGTTTCCTTCGGCAACTAAGAACATCTCATAATAAGAGTGGCAGTGTACTTTGCATAATTGATGGGGATCGGTAATAATGCTGGCATATCCATAGTCTGGAGAACTGACAAAGCGGTCGGCAACAAGACGAGGAATTGGCTGCATAAAGACTCCTTTCTTCCTGAAAACAGCATAGGAAAAGTTTTATAACATCAATATACAACAAATAATAAATCATTACAAGACAAGAATAGCATTGATAAATATGATAATATATAGGCAAGATAAAAAGAAAAAGCATACAAAATAGATAAAAAATTAGAGAATATGGATGAACTGTGTTGTTTTATAATATCATAATATAAGAAAGAAGGACAGGAAGGACTATGAACAACTTTAAGGTGAAAAATCCAAGAACAGACTTATCGTTTGAAATTGCTTTTACTAAAGCATATCGGGATGCGGTAAAAAAATATACCCATCCGGCTCAGATTGAACTGGCCTGTTTAAGGGCGCAATATCCTGCGATTCTTCATCCGATTCAGGATGAGGATGTTCTGGCCGGACGTGTCCAGGCCGGACTGGTGGGACTGGGGATTCAGGGACAGACCGGAGGATATGGTTACTATATTGATGAGCCAAGGGTAACGGCTGCGCTGGAAAAAGAAACAGGAGATGCAAAGTATAGGGAAGACATTCACGATCTTTTGATTTTCTGGAAAACAAACAGCAGCAATAATAAAGTTTTACGCAATACGCCAGATTCCATTAAAAACATTATTTTCTCCGATAACTGGAAAGAAACGCCTCTTCCTGCTTCGCCAATTATCCGCATGGCCGGGGCATATCTGGATTTTGACAAGCTTATCTGGCTGGGACTTCCGGGAATGAAAAAGGAAGCCAGCGAATATGCAAAAAAAGCGGAAGAAAACGGAGGGGATGTGATTCTCTTCGAATGTATGGCCGGTGCTATTGAACTGATGCAGGAAGTCTGCCTGTGGTATGAAAAACAGGCCAGAGAACTGATTCTCTCTGCACCGACTGAAAAGAGAAGAAGTCAGCTTGAAAAAATGGCAGATGCATTAAAGGGAATAGCAGTACATGAACCTTCATCCATGCTGGAAGCATTGCAGCTGGTTTGGATTTATGGTATTATGGCACCACTTCTGCAATTTGGCAGAATGGATGAATATCTGGGAGACTGGTACGTTCACGATATTGACAATGGCATTATTACAGAAGAAGAAGCTTTGGAAATGATTCAAAGCTATTTCCGTCAGATTGACAGCCTGGACAGTGAGACAGACTGCAGAGTCATTATAGGCGGATATGGAAGAAGAAATCCGGAAAATGCGGATCGCTTGTGTCTGGTAGCGGCAGAGGCCTGCAGAACAGTAAAAGAAATTCTTCCGCAGTTTACCCTTCGTTTTAACAAAGAGACACCAAAGGCAGTCTGGGATGTATGTATGAGATGTATCGTAGAAGGAAGGACATTTCCTTTGCTTTATAATGATGACGTACTGGTTCCTTCGGTAATGAAAGCCTTTGGAGTAGACCGGAAGCTGGCAGAGACCTATATGCCTTTAGGCTGTGGAGAAATTGAATTTGATCACTATAGTTTCGGTACTCCAAGCGGTTCTTTAAATACCTTGAAAATTCTGGAACTGGCAGTTCGTGGCGGATATGAGCCGATTATGGACTGGCATCTGGGATGTCAGTTAAAGCCTTTGGAAGAATGTGAAAGTTTTGAAGAGTTTTTAGACATTTACAAAGCGAACCTGGAATACTACATTCAGGCTCAGGCGGTTTTTGAAAAATACGAATATGAAATTACCGGAAAGATGCACAGCTTTATGTATGTCTCCATGCTCTATGACGGAGTAATGGACAGCGGAAAAGCAATCTTTGACGGAGGATGCCAGTATCTGGCAGGAACACTGGAACTTTACGGAGTAGTAAATGCAGTCAACAGTTTGGCAGCAGTAAAAAAGCTGGTATTTGAAGAAAAAACAATATCGGCAAAAGACCTGCATCAGGCAATGGACGACAATTTCTATGGATGGTCTGCTTTGCGGAAACAGCTTTTAGACGCGCCTAAGTATGGAAATGACGTCGATGAAGTCGATCAGATATTTGTACAGCTTCAGGACTGGATTTGTGAAACCATCCGCAGGCAGGCCAAAAAGGTAGGTTTGGCAAGTTATCTTGCAGTCAATATCAACAATAAGCAGAATACAACTCTGGGACGCTGGGTAGGCGCGACACCGGATGGAAGAAAAGCCGGAATGCCTATGGCCAATGCAAATAATCCATCTTCAGGAACAGACAAAAATGGAATTACCGCCATGCTGAATTCTATTTTAAAGCCTCACCATGATAATCATGCTGGGATGGTACAGAATTTGAGAATATCAAGGGAAACTTTTGAAGCAGACTATGAAAAAACAGAAGGATTGATTAAAAATTACTTTGACAGAGGCGGGGCTCATCTAATGATAACTGTAGTAGGCAGAGAGGATCTGAAAAATGCAATGGAGCACCCGGAAGATTATCCGGATTTGATGGTTCGTGTAGGTGGACTAAGTGCCAGATTTGTAGAATTAAATAAGGATGTGCAGCAGGAGATTTATGACAGAACAACATATTAAAGAAGAAAAAAAGGCGGTTCTTTTTGATATTCAGAGGTTTTCTATTAATGATGGACCCGGGGTGAGAACCAATCTGTTTTTTAAAGGGTGCCCGCTGAGATGCATCTGGTGTCACAATCCAGAGTCTTATCTTCCGCAGAAGCAGTTATCTTTCCGGACATCTGCTTGTACAGGATGTATGGCCTGCCTGGAAGTCTGTCCAGCTAAAGCCAGTTATCTGAAACGAAAAGGAGAAAAGGTGACTGTTGCAATAGACTATGAACGATGCACAGCTTGTGGAGAGTGTTTAAAGGTTTGTTGCTATGATGCGCGGACGATAGTAGGAAAAGAGTACAGTATAGAGGAATTGAAGAGGCAGGTTGTCACAGATCTGGAATATTATAAGATAAAAGATTCAGAAGGTCATACAGGGGGAATTACTTTGACCGGAGGAGAACCGATGAGCCAGTTTCCTTTTGTAGAAGCATTTCTGGATGAATTGGAAGGGATCCATGTCTGTATGGAAACCAGCGGATATGCGCCTTCCTGGCAATATGAACAGCTGATGGATAAAGTGGATTTGTATCTGTTTGATTATAAAGCCACTGATCCGAAGATTCACAAAAAACTGTGCGGAGTGGACAATCAGTTAATTCTGGACAATTTAAAGCTTTTATGCAGCAGACAGGTACCGGTTATTTTACGCCTTCCTTTGGTGCCAGGAATTAATGATGACGATGCCCATTTGCAGGCGGCAGCAAGGCTGATAGAAGAAAATCCAAACGTTATCAGGGGGGAAGTCATGGCGTATCACAATCTGGGGATTGCCAAGGCAGAACAGATAGGAATCACAGAAACTTGCGGGATAATCCGCTATAATGGAGCCAGTGCGGACAAAGAGCAGAAGGAACGATGGCTGGAAAAACTGCGTGGCTTTGGGGTAAAACATATAAAATTGGGATGAGAAAAGGAGAAGAACTATGAAGAAAAAAATGTTGGCAGCAGCAGTGTTAACCCTTGGGGTGATTTGTACCGGATGCGGTGGAAAGGAAAGTCAGCCTGCAGCAGATACATCGGCACAGGCACCGGCATCTTTTGCAGAAGAGACCGAAACTGTAGTTCCAGCCGAAGAAGGAGGAAAAGAAATTTTGGTGTCTGTATGGGCAGGGCCTCATGCAGATCTTCAGAAGCAGGTAATACAGGACGGCTATACGGTCAATAAAGTTACAGTAGATGATGTAGACTATGGAAATTTAAAACAGAAACAGCTGTCTTCCTTCCAGGCTGCATCCGGTTCTGGAAACTATGATGTTGTATGGGTAAACAGCCAGTGGATGAAAGAATATGTAGACAATGGCTATATTATTCCGTTAGATGATTACATTAAAGAAAGCGGACTGGATATGAGCATTTACAGCCAGGGACTTTTAGAGGGCTGTCAGTTTGATGGAAAAACATATGGTTTTCCAACCTATGCCCAGACTCTGATTTTAGCTTATGATTCAGAAGCTTTTGAACAGGAAGGTTTAGAAACTCCTAAGAATATGGAAGAACTGATTTCAGTAGCAGAGCATTTTAAAGCAAAGGGAAGCGGAATTGCAGTTCCGGCAAAGCAGGGTTCTGCGGCCTCTACCCTATTCTCACAGATTTTATTTTCCGAGGGAGGAGACTATTTTGACGAAAATGGAAATCTGAATTTGTTAAGCGAAGAAGCGGTTTATGCAGCAGAATGCTATGACCGACTGGTAGAAAATTCCATTGAAGGATGTCTGGCATGGCATCATGACGAAGTGGCAGAGGCAGTCAGAACCAAGGCAGCTCCAATTGGTATTATTATGAGCGGTCTGGCCAACCAGAACTCGGATCCAGACAAATCCCTGATTGTAGATACTGTAAAATATGCTCCCTTAGCAGGACAGGACGGAACAGCAGCAGCGAGCAATACATTCTGGGTATGGGCAGTAGCCAATAACTCTGCAAATCCAAAAGAAGCGTATGACCTTTGCTCCTGGATGGCAAGCTATGATACAGAAAAGACACAGACTCTGGCTGATCAGCAGATTAGCGCCATTAACAGTTTAAGCGAAGATGCAGAAGTAGTGGAAAAAACACCTTACCTTCCGGTTGTAATGGAACAGCTGACCAATGGTAAGATGGATCCGGTACTGGAAAACTGGGGAACATTAAAAGAAAATTTAATTGTGGCCCTGTCTGAAATTGCTTCTACAGATGCAGAACCGAAAACGGTGTTACAGAATCTCCAAGAGCAGATGAAGGATGTAGATTTCAGTAAATAGTAGAAGGGGGGCAGAACATTCTGTCCCCTATTGTTATGCTGGACAGGAGGGAAAATTATGAAACCCAAGGTTAAACTATCACTGGAAAAAGGAGATTTGCTACCTACACTTTTGATGCTTCCGGCCGTATTGATGATTTTTTGCATTATGGTAATTCCGTTGTGTTACGGACTGATATTAAGCTTCTGTGATGTTGGATTTGGAAACTTTGACTTTAAGGAAAACTTTGTGGGAATTAAAAATTATCTTCAGTTTTTTCAGGATACAACAGCAAAAAAGGCAGTTGTAAATACACTGCTGTTCTCAGTTGGAGCTACAGCAGGAGACCTGTTTTTTGGAACATTAGGAGCAGTGCTTTTGTTAAAAATCAGGGAACAGTTCAGTAAAGTTCTAAGGCCCATACTGACTATTCCGCTGCTGGTTTCTCCCATTATTGTAGGTCTTATCTGGCGTTATATTTATGATGTAAAAGGAATTTTATATTGGATTCTAGGATTTTTTGGAATCGGAATTCATGAGTTTCCAGGAGTTACCGGCGCGTCTACGGCATTGTTTTGTACGATTGTTGCCCATTGGTGGCAGGTTGTTCCATTTGTCATTATTGTTATGACAGCAGGGTTGCTGTCCATTCCGTTAGAGTATTATGAGGCAGCTTATGTAGATGGGGCAGGAGAGTATAAAAGCTTTTGGAATATTTCATTTCCATTGTTAAAAGATGTGTATATGGTTGTTCTTTTAATCAGCGGAGTAGATACCTTGAAGGTATTCGATATTATTTATTCTCTGACAGGAGGCGGACCAAATAATTCTACCGTATCAATGAGTATTTATGCATATAACCAGGCATTTGAGCAATCCAATTTAAGTTATGCCATGGCGTTGTCCTTTATTGCAATGATTGTGACATTCCTGGTATTTGGCATTCCGTTTGTGCGTCACAATCTGGGAAAATATAAAGAAAGTTAGGAGGGATAACGATGCAGTACAAGAGAAAGTGGTATGTAAAATTAGTAATTTATTTGATGCTTGCATTTGCAGTAGTTTGGACAGTAGTTCCGGTTTATATTGTGGTATCGAACTCGTTCCGGAGAACGTTGGATATGAAAGTTATGCCGCCTAAATTAATTTTTTGGCCAATTTTTTCCCATTATGAGAAGATTCTTGAACTGGATAATTTTGGGAAGTATTTCTGCAACTCTATGATTATTGCCTGTTCTGTAACCCTCCTGACGATTTTTTTTGGAACCCTTGCGGCATATGGGATGAAATTGTTTCGCTCTAAACTGGGCCAGCATTTATCAAACGTACTTTTGCTGGGGAAAGTGGTTCCGGCGATTACCATTTTAATTCCTCTGTTTATGATGATGAACCGGATGAAGCTGACAGGTACTTATATAGCGCCTATACTGGCGCACAGCTGTATGAGTCTTCCTTTTGTAACCTGGCTGATGGCCAGCTTTATCAGAGATATCCCTGACGATTTGCTAGAAGCAGCCAGTGTAATGGGGTGTGCCCGGATGAAGTCTTTCTGGAAGATTATTCTTCCTCTGGTAAAACCAGCGATGGCTTCTGCTACAATTCTGGTTATGCAGACATCCTGGAACGAACTGATTTTCTCTCTTCAGCTGACAAATTTAAAAACTTATCCCCTTACAGTCGGAGTTGCCAGATATGTAGGAGCAGTTTCCGTTGACTGGGGAAAATGCAGTGCAGCAGCAACCATTACAATGGTTCCGATTATTATTGTGGGATTTTTCATGCAAAAATATTTAGTTGCCGGTATGACTGCCGGAGCTGTGAAAGGGTAGGAAAAGATTATGCTGTATGGTGCGCAATATTATCGTCCTCCGTTTCCGAAAAGAGAGGTCTGGAAGCGGGATTTTAATCATATGAGAGAACTGGGCTTCAACTGTGTAAAGCACTGGGCAGTCTGGAACTGGATTGAGAAAGAACAGGGACAATTTGATTTTTCAGAACTGGATGAATTAGTAGCATTATCCAAAGAAGCAGGGCTTAAAGTTATCATTAATACCATACCAGAAGGGGCGCCTTACTGGGTGTACGAAGGGCATGAAGATGGGCTGTACCGGACTGCAGACGGGCAGTCTGTAACACCGGGAGGTCCAGCTAATCTGCCCAGTGGGGGATGGCCGGGCCGCTGTATGGATGATCCGGAGTTTGCTAGTCTTGTAGCAGGATTTATTAGGGAGACAGCCAGGCATTACCGGGAGGAAGAAGCAGTCATCATTATTGATGTTTGGAATGAACCGCATTTAGAGCCAATGTATGATTACCGCAGCAATATGCTTTGTTATTGCCCGTATTCCAAAAAAGAGTTTGTCAGATGGCTGCAGGAAAAATACGGCAGCTTGGAAAAGTTAAACCATGCCTGGTTCCGTTCCTATTCAGACTGGAATCAGATAAGCCCTCCCCCTAGATTTGGAACCTGGACAGACATGATTGACTGGAGAATGTTTTGGCTATATAATTTAAAAAGGTGGATGAAAATCAGAGTAGATGCGGCAAAAGAAGGCGCTCCGGAAAAAAAGATTCAGACACATGTGGCATACAGCGGAATTTTAGGAAACCGGATTGTCGGAGGTCTTGCCAATGAACTGGGGGACGAGTTTTTGCTGGCAAAAGAAGTGGATTTCTTTGGTCTATCCAGCTTCCCTAAATGGCTAATGGGGACTCAGAATGCTTACCGTCATCTAATCCATAATGAGATGGTTGCAGCGGCAGCCCATGGAAAACCATTTTTCCAGGTAGAACTTCAGGGCGGCGCAGGAAAGCTAGGACTTTTAGGCGGAGAGGTTCCGACAGGAGCAGATGTACGCATCTGGAACTGGAATACAGTGGCAGTCGGAGGAAAAGGAAGCATCTACTGGCAGTATGCACCGGAACCTGCAGGAATTGAGTCTCCGGGATTTGGTCTTACCGGCTTTTGGGGAGAAGATACAGAAAGAAGCCGGGCAGCCAGTGAAATGGCATTGCTTTTAAACCATCCAAGATTGGACGGTGCCAGACCGGTTCCGGCTGAGAATGCAATCTATGTTTCCAGAAAAAGCGATGTGCTCTGCTATGCATCGGAACGCAGAGAAGAAATGTATGCCGGAAGTTTAAGCGGTGTTTTTAAAGCGGCTTATGAAAGCGGTATTGCAGTCCGGTTTATTCACGAGGATTATCTGGAAGAGATTCTGGATGGGACAGTTCAGTTTTTGTACCTTCCAATGCCTCTGGTTTTATCAAAACGGGAAATACAAGTATTTAGGGAGTTTGTAGAAAAGGGCGGTACTCTGGTGTCAGAAGCTTGTCCAGGTTTTTATCGGGAAGACGGTTTGCTGGATCAGGAAAGTTCTGCATTAAGAAAATTGTTTGGTGTAAAGCACAGAGAGGTTCAGGGAATGCCGGAGTGGGGAGAGGTTTCGGCAGAGTGGACCGCTCCGCGTTATGGGACGGACAGCTTTACTGGACAGTTTTACCGTCAGGTAGTAATTCCAGAAGGAAATACCGAAATTATAGCGCGTTTTTTGGACGGAGAACCGGCAGTAACGGTAAAAAAATCCGGAAAAGGTCAGGCAGTATGGATGGGAACCTATCCGTCTTATTATTATGAACACCTGGAAAAGAATGATGAAGGTACCAGAAAACTGCTTATCCGATGGATGAGTCAGGGTGGCTATCAAATTATTAAAAAGATCATGATTCCGGAGATAAAAAAAGGAGAAGTAACACTGGCGCCGTTTGTAAGGCTTTTGGAAACGGATGAAGAATATATTGTATGTGCAGTCAATCATATGCCGGATTCGACAGAAATTATTATTGAACTGGAAGAAGCGGCAGGAAAAAATTATGTTTTAAAGATTCCAGGTGCAAACGGGCTGTTTTGCCGGTGGAAGAAATCTTAGGAGGATACTATGAAGCGCAGTGAAATTAATCGGGCATTAAAAGAAATGGAAGCAATGGTAAAGGAGTATCGGTTTGCGATTCCGCCATTTTGCGATTTTACACCGGAAGAATGGCAGGAAAAGGGTCATGAATATGATGAGATCCGGGAAAATATGCTGGGCTGGGATATTACGGATTATGGACTGGGCAGATTTGACCAGGTGGGATTTTCCCTGATTACCATCCGCAATGGCAATTTAAAGCAGAAGGACAAATATCCCAAAACCTATGCAGAAAAGCTGCTGTATATCAAAGAGGGTCAGTATTCGCCCATGCATTTTCACTGGTTTAAGATGGAGGATATTATTAATCGGGGCGGCGGAAATGTGCTGATTCGGGTGTATAATTCCACCAAAGAGGAAGATTTAGACAAAGTAAATGACGTCTATGTTCACATTGACGGACGGGAAATAGTGGTTCCGGCAGGAACCCAGGTTCGGCTTACCCCAGGCGAGAGTATTACCATCTACCCGTATATGTACCATGATTTTGAAGTAGAGGAAGGCAGCGGGCCGGTATTGCTGGGAGAGGTCAGCCAGTGCAATGACGACAATACGGATAACCGTTTTTATGAGCCGGTTGGAAGATTTCCGGCCATTGAAGAAGACGAAGTTCCTTACCGTCTGCTGTGCAATGAATATCCGGAGGCAAAACAATAATCAGGACTGAAATATTAGATAGTCTCAGGTTAAAAGGAGTGAACAGAAATGAAATGGGGAATATTGGCAACTGGAACCATCGCAAAGAAGTTTGCAGCGACAGTGAATCAGATGAGGGAGGCAAATGAAGTTCTCACAGCAGTTGGTTCCAGAAGAGGCGAGTCTGCCAAAGCATTTGCAGAAGAATATGGGATTCCAAGGTACTATGGCTCTTATGAAGAACTGGCAGCCGATCCAGATGTAGAAGCCGTTTATGTAGCGACACCGAATAATTTTCATTATGAAAACTGTGTGATGTGTCTGAATGCCGGAAAACACGTACTTTGTGAAAAGCCGTTTACCACCAATGCCGATGAAGCCAGAGAACTTTACCGTCTGGCAGAGGAAAAGAGACTGTTCATTATGGAAGCATTCTGGATCCGATTCCTTCCAGTGTACAGTCATCTTCAGAAGGTTCTGGAAGAGGGGATTATCGGACAAATCCGTCATATCCGCTGTGAATACGGATTTGTTGCAAAAGGAGCCAGAAAAGACCGGAAATTTGACTCCAGTCTGGGCGGCGGAGCACTGCTGGATATTGGGATTTATAATCTGGGATTCCTCCATATGATAACGAAGGCAGCGCCGGAATCCTTTCAGAGCCAGGTGCATATAAACGAATATGGAACCGATGATTTTTCAACCATTCAGTTGTCCTATCCAGGCGGATGTACAGCTTACTGCGCCCAGTCCATCGGAATGGTAATGGACAGACAGGCGGTAATTTTCGGTGAAAAGGGAACTATTTCTTTTACGGATTACCAGCATGCAGAAAGTTTTTGTATCCAGCTTTACGATGGTCAGAAATATACGGTAAAAGTTCCGTTTGCAATCAATGGATTCGAATATCAGATAGAGGAAACCTCCAGATGCGTGGTAGAAGGCAGAAGCTTCAGCGACAGATTTTCACCAGAGGACAGTCTGGCGGTACTCCAGTTAATGGATGATATTCGGGAATCCTGGGGAATGAGATTTGAGTATGAGGTATAATATTTCGAAGAGTTTGTTCGGGTGGCAGTGGCATATGTAAATATACTAAATAAGAAAAGTATGAAAGAGACAGAAAGCGGAAATTCCAGCAACTGTCTCTTTTTTTGGATAGAAAAACCGAACCAAAAGAGCTCGGATATCAAACTTTCTTTGTTTCTTGTAATGCTTCTAGAGTTTTTTTATTGGCCTCTAAGTGATTTTCCATAGCATTTTTGGCACTCTCAGGGTCATGACAGCGAATTGCATCAACAATTTGCTGGTGCTCTGTAATAGCCTGACCAGCCAAAGAAGAATTGGTAATTCCAATATAAGTATCGATAGCAGTGTTAATGATAGGAACTAATCTTGGAACAACTAAATTATTAGTGCATTGAGAAATTTTTGTGTGAAACTCTGTGTCTTTATGACCATAGTTTTGCTTTTTTTTGATTAACTGTGAAACTTCATTACATAAAGTTTGGAGTTCCTCAATATCTTGGCAGGTAGCGTGGATGGCAGCTAAATAGGCAAGATTTGGCTCTATCATTCGACGGATTTCACAAAGGTCCAAAGCCAGCTTTTTTTGATTGCTTTCAAAACGAAATCCTAAAGGGTCATCGGCAATTCCAATATTTTGGCATACAAAAGTACCAAATCCTCTGCGAACTTCTAGGATATTTCTGGCGGCTAAAATTTTAATGGCTTCACGTACCGTGCTGCGTCCAACATTTAATGTAGAAGCGAGTTCCGGCTCTGTAGGAATTTTCTCTCCGACTTTAAAAGTCTGATTAATAACAAGTTCTTCGATTTTGTCTGCAACTTGCTCTGGAAGAGAACGTGGATCAATGGTAAACGTTTCTTGCAAAATATTCACATCCTGTTTGGTTTTTTATACAGCAAAAACAAGATATGCTGCTTAATTAAGTATAACAAATTTTAGACGTTATGCAACTGATTTCTGGCAAGAAGCAAAAATATAACAAATAGGTCAGATGACTTATAAAGGAAAAAGTAACTAAAAAATAGAAGATATTATATATAAAATGTACAAAATGTAAAATAATAGATTGACAGTTGGTGGTATATTATGCTAAAACTAAAACATCAGGACATCATAACATCAGATGTTATGATGAAAACGTTTTTTGGTAATGCTATTAAATATATAGCTAAGTATTACAAGACTAGAGAGAGGAGAGAAGATGGAACAGTTAAAGACAGGAATTGTAGGATGCGGAAAAGTAGGAGATTTTCATGCTATTGCTTTTTCAAATCTAGAAAGAAGCAAGTTTACTGCGGTTTGTGACGCAAATCAAGAGAGGGCAAGGGCATTTGCTGCTAAATACGGAGTTCATGCGTATACAGATGTGGAGACAATGATTCGAAATGAAGGGCTTGAAGTCGTAAGTATTTGTACTCCGCATCCGCTTCATAGAAATCCGGCAGTAACAGCAGCAGAATGTGGATGTAACGTTTTAGTAGAAAAACCACTGGCATCCAGCTTGGAAGATTGTGATGCGATTTTGGAAGCTGGAGAAAAATATCATATTCAGATTGGAACTATGGTTCAAAGAAGATTTTACCGGCCTTGTTTGCGGATGCACGAGGCAATTGCAGGTGGAAAAATTGGAAGGCCTGTTTTGGGAACAGTGACTATGCTGGGTTGGAGAGATCAGGCCTATTATAACAGTGACCCTTGGAGGGGAACATGGGGAGGAGAAGGAGGGGGAGTTCTGGTTAACCAGGCACCTCATCAACTAGATTTGCTAATGTGGTATATGGGAGAAGTGGATGAAGTTTATGGAATTTGGAAAAATTTAAATCATCCCTATATTGAAGTTGAAGATACTGCAGTGGCAGTAGTGAAATTTAAAAATGGAGGAATTGGAAATATTATAGTGAGCAACAGTCAAAATCCGGCATTATATGGAAAAGTACATATTTTCGGGGATAATGGAGCTGGTATTGGAGTTCAAACAGATGGAGGAGCCATGTTTATTGCTGGAATGTCCGATATTACAGAACCTCCATATAATGATTTGTGGACCGTACACAATGAAGAAAAAATGCTGGATATTTGGAAGGAAGAAGACTGCAGCTTTTTTAATAGTATTGATTCCATGCATTATTATCATCAAATTCAGATAGAAGATTTTTTGGAAGCAATATATGAAGGAAGATCTCCTATGGTAACGGGAAAAGATGGAAGAAAAACGGTGGAGCTATTTACAGCTATCTATCAAAGTACAAAAGAAAATCGTCCAATCAAGTTTCCGGTTTCATATAAGTAAAAAGTGATTGAGGGGGAGGTGGAGATATGTATTTGTCTTACAATGAAGCTTGTGCAAAAGAATGTTCTAGCTTGGAACAAGATTTAAAATTATGTGAAAAAGCTGGTTTTGATTTTATTGAAATTCGTTTGGATATGTTACGAGAATATTTAAAGACTCATTCTTTGCAGGAACTATCCCATTTTTTTGAATCAAACCATTTAAAAGCACATGCGATAAATGCAGTTTACTTATATCCGGAATTTTTGAGTGAGCAGGATCAGGAAGAAAAAAGAAAGGAAATTTTGGATGATTTTAGGCTTGCATGTGAGGCGGGTGTGGCAGTAGGAAGCAAATATATTATTATAGTACCGCCTTTACAACGAAATCCGACAGGCGGGCCTTTTAAAGGAGATAAGAAGAAAACGGCTAAAGAATGTGTGCGGATTTTGAAAGAACTTTCTTGTATGGCAGAACCGTATGGGATGAAGTTATGTTTCGAATTAGTAGGATTTGACAGGAGCAGCGTTCAAACGATTCAAGAGGCAGATGCTATTGTACGGGAAGTCAATCGGGAAAATGTAGGCTTTGTATTAGACTCATATAACATTTATCTTAATCATTGCTGTAATGATTTTACGGATATCGGAAAACTTCAGCCGGAAAAAATCTTTGCAGTCCACTTGATGAGTGGGAGAAATGTTCCAGAAAATGAAATGGGACAGGATAAACGATGTTTTTGTGGACAGGGAGTTGTGGATACAGATGCATTTTTGCAGCAACTGAAAAAATCAGGATATAATGGAATGGTATCGGTTGAGACATTTTGTCCAGAGTACTGGAAAAAAACACCGGAGTGGGTCATTTCAAATGCGTATAAAACGACAAAAGAAGCATTAGAGAAGAATCAATGTTTGAGTATGAAGAAAGAATAAAAGGAGGCATATCAAATGGATGTTACGCGCTTATTAATTGCATTAGCAGTAGGTATGGTAGTGTTAGTAATCATGATTATGAAAACAAAAATCCATCCTGCGCTTGCATTGGTTATTGCAGCTTCAGTAGTAGGAATTACAGGAGGAGTTGAATTAGCCTCAATACCAGGTTTAATTACTTCTGGTTTTGGCAATACATTGGCATCGATCGGATTAGTTATTGCATTTGGATGTATGATGGGACAGATTATGGAAGAGTCTAATGCTGCAAAAGTTATGGCACATACATTTATTAAAATGCTAAAAGGAAAAAATGAAGAAATTGCTTTGGCAATTACGGGATTTTTAGTATCGATTCCTATTTTTGCTGATTCAGCGTTGATTATTTTATCTCCATTAGTAAAATCTATTTCTCAGGCTAAGAAAAAATCTTTAACGGGATTGGCTCTTATTATGGCTTGTGCATTAAACATTACGCATGCATCAGTACCTCCTACACCAGGTCCCCTTGCAGTTGTGGCACAGTTTGGAGATACAATTGATTTGGGAGCATTTATTTTATTTGGAATTGCTATGGGCATTCCATTAATTATCATTATCTTTATTACAGGTCGAATTGTAGGACAAAAATGGTATAAAGTAGTAGACGAAAATGGAG
Source organism: uncultured bacterium (assembly GCA_905215625.1). Taxonomy (GTDB): domain Bacteria; phylum Bacillota; class Clostridia; order Lachnospirales; family Lachnospiraceae; genus UMGS1370. The sequence goes on along the minus strand of CAJMQQ010000003.1, from coordinate 64,215 downwards.
AAATCGTAGATGTTTCAGCAGAACAGGCGAAAGAGTATTCCGTTCTTTCGTCAAAACCTACGATACCAGAACTGGATCCAAATGAAACATATCCATCTCCGCTTATGGCATTTGCTCCAATCATTGTTCCGGTAGTTTTAATTTTACTAAGTACTGTTACCAGTATGGTATACACAGGAGAATCAAATCTGGTAACGGAAGTAATAGCTTTTTTGGGAAGTCCCGTTATTGCAATTTCTGTAGCACTTTTGGTTGCAATGTATGGATTAGCAGGACATAAAAGCAGAAAAGAAGTTCAGGATACACTGGAGCGGGGAATCGCCAGCTGTGGTACAGTGATTTTGATTACGGGAGCAGGAGGAGCTTTTGGAAATATTATTAAATCCAGTGGAATTGGAGATGTGATTGCACAGAGTTTAACAAATATGAATATGCCGCTGTTATTGCTGCCATTTTTGATGGCCGCTATTTTGAAACTGGTACTTGGAAGCGGTACGGTAGCAATGACAACAACTGCTACAATTTGTGCTCCGATTTTAATGCAGATACCAGATGCAAATATGATGATGTGCGCATATGCAGCATGTATAGGTTCCCAAGTATTCTCTTTGCATAATGACAGCTTTTTCTGGGTACTTACGCGGACATTTAAATTGGAAAAACTGGATGTTCAAATTTTTGGATATGAGGCAATGCAGTTTATCTGGTCTTGGTGTGGTTTCGGACTGCTGTGTATTGTGAATGCAATTTTCTAAAGGTAAGAGGTGATTTTATGAAATTCGGCTGTTGTGGAAATTTAGTAGCTGCAGGACCAGATAAAACCGGAATTGAAATTATTGAGATGATTAGCAAATTGGGATATGACTATATCGAACTGCCATTGGCGGAAATGACAGAACTAGAAGATGAAGAATTTGAATCACTAAAAAATAGGGTACAGCAATCAGGGATTTCCTGTCAGGTATGTAATAATTTATTTCCGGCTAAAATCCGTCTTACAGGACCAGATGTGAATATGACACAAATACGTCAATATTTGGAAAAAGCTCTCAAAAAAGCGGCGGAACTTGGAGTAGATACAGTGGTATTCGGAAGTGGAACAGCAAAAAATGTACCAGAGGGGTTTTCAAAGGAAACAGCGTATCAGCAGGTTTTGGAGGAGACTCAATTAATGGCGCCAATTGCAGAAAAAAATGGAATTACAATTGTGATAGAGCCAATTCGAACACCAGAATGTAATCTGATTAATTCTTTTGAGGAAGGGGTTGCCTTAGCGAAACAGGTATCTCATAAGAATGTTAAAGTTTTGATTGACTACTATCATATGGTTTGGGAAAAAGAGTCTCCAGAAATTCTTGTGAAGTATGGAAAAGAGTATTTGCGTCATGTTCATTTTTCAAATCCAAATATGAGAACGCAGGAAGGACTGAATTTTGGAAGAACATATCCTCAGAAAATGGAGGAATGGGATTATGATGAATTTATTAAATGCCTGAAAGTATGCGGATATGACGGAAGAATAAGTATTGAAGCAGGTTCAGATAATTTTAATGAACAGGCTAAAAATGCGCTTTGCTTTTTGAAAAGTAATTTCATATAAAAATTCAAATAAAAGGCAGGAATTCCCTGCCTTTTGTGATAGAGACATTTGGGAGAATAAGCAGATGGAAGAAAATATGATTTCTAAATTATCAAAACAAAAAAACTGGTTGAAAAGTGGATATATAGGAGTGGTTGTGTTGTATCTTTGCGGAGCAGTTTTACTGTTTTATAATAGAAAAGCTGCAATTATTGAAATTAACGTAGTGACACTGTTTTATTTCTTTGGAATTCGTTATATGGACAAAAAGTATGAAAAAAATTTTGAAAAAGCAAATTTGCAACTGGTTTTAAACCCTCTGATGAACAAAATGATGATAATGGATAGAGGGGATATGAAAGCTGCTCAATTGCGAAAAGAAGGAATTCTTCCAGTTAGAGAAAAAGGAGGAACTGCTTGTGGGATTTGGATAAAGGGAGTCCGGAATGGAAGAAATATAGAAGGAGGAGAACTAACAGTCTGCTATGATAAAAAAGAAGAGAAAAAAATTGGATTACTGAATGGACTGTATTTTTGCAAAGAGGAAGAAGGAATAAAAAACATTCTTTTTATTTCAAAGCAGTTGCTGAAAAATGGAGTGGATTCAACGTTTTATGAAAGACAGGGACTTAGAGAAGTTCCGATTACAGATAATAAATTGAGTAGAGAATATTATCTTTATATGGATGATGATAGGGATGTGGAAAAGAAAAAAGAGTTTTTAAAACGATTTAAAAAAGTTATAGAAAAACAAACAGATTTAAAACAGCCGTTGGTTATACAAGTGGGATATGACAAAATTCAAATGTTTTTGGCGGGAAGGGACTTGGGATTTCCGGTTCCGCTTAGGGGAAAGCTTACAGATGAAATAGTAGGATGGAATCGAATTCCGGAAATAATAGAAGTCTTAAAATAAAATTTGACAACCTGGCCATAACCAGCTAAAATGGAAACCATACTATATCCGAACCATAGGGACGGATAGGAAAGAGGTGCCTGCCTGTCGGCAGGAGAATAGGGAACAGGGTGGAAATCCCTGACGGTCACGCCGCTGTGAAAAGCAAATCCGAGTTGCTTCAAGTCAGAAGACCTGCCTTTTTCTGTATAATACCAGGGTTACGAGCGATGGCCAGGTATCGGAATGTCTCCGGAGAGATCCAGAGACTATTTTTCGTACCGGCAGAAGATGCCGGTATTTTTCAATTCATAGGAAATTACTTCTTATTTCACAGGATCGCTCCCATTACAGAACAGAAAGGGAAATAGAATGCCAAAAAAAGAAAAAGGAATTCTGGTTGTCAGTTTTGGAACCAGTTACCCGGATACCCGTAAAAAGACTATAGACGCCATAGAAAACCGGATTCAGGAAGCATATCCCCAGGCGCAGGTAGTTAGGGCCTGGACTAGCGGTATGATTATCCGAAAGTTAAAAAACAGGGACAACTATCATGTCAATACGGTAAAAGAAGCAATGGAACAGATGGTTTCACAGGGAGTGAAACAGGTGTTTGTTCAGCCGACCCATGTGATTAATGGAATCGAAAATGACCAGATGATAAAGGACGTACTGGCATTTGAGGATCAATTTGACGAGATTTTATTTGGGGCGCCCCTCCTTACCAGCGAAGAGGATTCCTGCCAGGTAATTGAGGCACTGATGGAAGAAATGGGGGAGATTCCAGAGGATACGGCTCTGGTATTTATGGGTCATGGAACCACCCACTATGCCAATACGGTTTATGCTGCCCTGGACTATCGGATGAAAGATATGGGCTATAAAAATGTGTTTTTAGGAACGGTAGAAGCCTATCCATCCTTAGATACGATGAAACGCCGGCTAAGAGAAGGCGGCTATAAAAAGGTAATTTTAGCTCCGTTTATGATCGTGGCAGGCGACCATGCAAGACACGATATGGCAAGCGACAGGGAGGATTCTTGGAAGTATGCCTTAGAAAAAGAGGGCTATGAGATTTTCTGCGTACTGAAAGGACTGGGAGAATATAAGGGAATCCAGGAACTGTTCTTGGAACATATCCGGTCTGCGACAGAAGAAAAACTGGCTGAAAGAAATGCAGAACGAGATGCCAGATAAGAAAGGAAATCTCCGGATGGAAGACGCCTACATATACCGAAATAAAAAGAAAATGCGCCGCGGTTATACGACAGGTTCCTGTGCGGCGGCCGCGGCTCAGGCGGCAGTTTTTATGCTTTTGACAGGAGAAAAAAGGGAAAAAGTCCAGCTTATGACGCCGAAAGGAATCGGTCTGACCCTTCCATTAGAAGATACCTGTCTGACGGAAAAATTTGCTTCCTGTGCAGTACGGAAAGATGCGGGAGACGATCCGGACGCTACAGATGGAACTCTGGTCTATGCCAGGGCAGAATATCTTGCCAGCTTAGAAGAACCGTTCGAAGAGGAAGATTTGAAAGAAGATCATCTGAAGTCCTGCTACCAGAAAGGAACCTGGCCGAAGCTGTATTTAGATGGAGGCACAGGGGTTGGACGAGTTACCAAACCAGGACTTTCTTGTCCCGTAGGGAAAGCGGCCATTAATCCGGTTCCAAGGGACATGATTTTTAGAGAGGCAGAGCGGATTTGCGAAGAAACCGGTTTTACTGGAAACTTAAAAATCACTATTTCCATACCGGAAGGGGAACGTATTGCGGAAAAAACCTTTAATCCCTGGCTGGGGATTGAAGGAGGAATTTCAGTTTTGGGAACCAGCGGGATTGTGGAGCCTATGAGCGAGGCAGCCCTTATTGAAACCATCCGTCTTTCCATAAAGCAAAAGGCTGCTCTGGGAGAAAAACATCTGATTTTAGTGCCAGGAAATTATGGGGAAACCTTCTTAAAAGAGTCCCTTCACATTGATCCGGACCGAGCGGTAAAGTGCTCCAATTATATTGGGGAAACCCTGGATATGGCTGGAGAATTTGGCTTTCAAACCGTACTTTTAATCGGTCATGGAGGAAAATTAATCAAGCTGGCAGCAGGAATTATGAACACCCATTCTTCTATGGCAGATGGCCGTATGGAGATTCTGGCAGCCTGGGCAGGGGCCTGCGGCGGGAGCCAGAAGGTGATCAGGGAGATTTTATCTGCTGTTACCGTAGACCAGGCGCTGGATATATTAAGGCAGCAGAAACTGGACGAAGCAGTGATGAAACAGATTATGAAACGAATTGAACAGTATCTGTACAAACGGGCAGGGGGCAGTTTTCAGGCGGAGGCAGTCCTCTTTACCAATCAGAAAGGAGTATTGGGAATGACGTCGGGAGCAGGACAGCTTTTAGATGCGATTCCCAGGCAGAAAGAAGATGAATGATTGTAAAATTTATAGAGAAAATGAACGGAAAAGAGGAACGCTTTATGGAGTCAGCGTAGGCCCTGGCGATCCGGAATTAATGACCCTGAAAGCAGTTCGGATCATAAAAGAAAGTCCGGTTATTGCTCTTCCAAATGAGTCTTTAAAAGACTGCGTGGCTTACCAGATTGCATCCCAGGCAGTGCCGGAGATTGACAGGAAAGAGATCTTGTGTCTTCCTATGCCTATGACAAAGGATAGGGAAGTCTTAAAAAAATGCCATGAAGAAGCGGCAGAAACCATACGGGAAAAACTGGCAGAGGGCAAGGATGTAGCTTTTCTGACCCTGGGAGACGCGACGGTATATTCTACCTGTCTGTATGTCTATGAACGGGTCAGGGATGCAGGAGAACAGGCAGAAATTATCAGCGGCGTTCCTTCTTTTTGCGCAGTATCTGCAAGGCTGAATCAGGCGTTGGTTAGCGGTTCAGAAGAACTCCATATTCTGCCTGCAACCTATCAGATTGAAGAGGGATTAAAGCTGTCCGGCGTTAAAGTTCTGATGAAATCCGGAAAGAAACTGTCAGCGGTAAAAGAGCTTTTGCTGAAGGAAAATAAAGAGGCCGCAGGGGTTCAGCGCTGCGGCATGGATGGAGAAAAAGTCTACCATTCAGCAGAAGAAATTGACGAAAATGCGGGATATTATTCTTTGTTTATTGTAAGAGATAAGGAGTAAAATATGGTACACATAGTAGGTGCAGGCCCAGGTGCCGAAGATTTAATTACCCTTCGGGGAGCCAGGCTTTTAGAGCAGGCAGACGTTATTATCTATGCAGGTTCTCTGGTAAATCCAGGGCTGTTAAAGAGAGCAAAAAAAGATTGCCAGATTTATGACAGTGCAAAGATGACTCTGGAAGAAGTAGTGGAAACTGTAAAGGCGGCAGAAGAAAAGGGACTGATGACAGTTCGTCTGCATACAGGAGATCCTTCTTTGTATGGAGCAATCAGGGAACAGATGGACGCCTTTGACGCCCTTTCTATTCCCTATGAAATCTGTCCAGGAGTCTCTTCTTTTTGCGGGGCAGCAGCAGCTCTTCAGATGGAATACACCCTTCCGGAGATTTCACAGAGCGTGATTATTACCCGTATGGCAGGAAGAACCGGTGTGCCGGAGCGGGAAAGCATCCGTTCTTTTGCAGCCCACAAAGCTACAATGACTATCTTTTTAAGCGCAGGAATGCTGGAACAGTTAAGCCAGGAGCTGATTGCAGGAGGATATGAAAGAAATACGCCTGCAGCCATTGTTTATAAGGCTACCTGGCCGGATGAAAAGGTCATTGTCTGTACGGTAGAGACTCTGGCAGAGGAAGCAAAAAAGGCAGGAATTAACCGGCTTGCCCTGATTGTAGCAGGTCCTGCAGTAGCACAGAAAAACTATGAGCGTTCCTGCTTATATCATCCGGAATTTACTACCGGATACCGGCAGGGAAACAAGGAGCAGGAGTAAGCAAAATTCTAAAATAAAAGAATAATGATGAACAGGAGGATGCGTATGTCAGGACATATATACGTAGTGGGAATTGGCCCCGGAGCTTATGAAAAGATGACCATAGAGGCTGCCGAAGTGTTGAAAAACAGTGATGTGATTGCCGGATATACCGTATATGTAGATTTGGTAAAAGACCATTTTGGCGACAAGGAATTTTTGTCAACTCCCATGCGCCAGGAAGTGGAACGGTGCCGGATGGCTTTGGAAGAAGCCGCAAAAGGCCGGAAAGTTTCCATGGTATGCAGCGGGGATGCAGGTGTGTACGGGATGGCCGGACTGATTCTGGAACTGGCTCCGGAATATCCGGAAGTGAAGGTTTCCGTCATCCCTGGAGTTACGGCAGCCTGTGCCGGAGCAGCGGTATTAGGAGCACCTTTGATTCACGATTTTGCAGTCATCAGTTTAAGCGATTTACTGACGCCGATGGAAGTCATTGAAAAGAGGGTAAGGGCTGCAGCAGAAGCGGACTTTGCAATCTGCATCTATAATCCATCCAGTAAAAAAAGAGGGGATTATCTGAAAAAAGCCTGTGAAATCCTGCTGGAAAGCCGTTCTCCAGAGACGGTATGCGGAATTGTAAAAAGTATTGGACGGCAGGGAGAAGAGATGGAAATCATGTCTCTTGAAACATTAAAAGATACCCAGACGGATATGTTTACTACCGTATTTATCGGGAACTCTTCCACCAGAAAAATCGGAGACTACATGGTAACCCCAAGAGGATACCGTTATGGATAATGTGCTGATTTTTGCAGGAACGACAGAGGGCCGGATTTTAGCTGGAGAGCTGGAAAAATTCGGCTGCCATGTGATGGTAAGTGTGGCCACGGACTATGGGAAAGAGATTCTGAATCCAGGAAAAAATATCCAGGTTCATACCGGCCGGATGGATGGACAGGAGATGGCAGAGTTCCTTATAAAAAATCAGATCGACCTGGTGATTGACGCCACACATCCTTATGCAAAAGAGGTAACCAGACAGATTGAACTTGCCTGCAAACGGACAAATACAGAGAAAATCAGGTGCCTGCGGTCAGAGGAACTGCTTACAGAACAAGAGCGGGAAGAACTGGAACCCTGGATGATTCATGTGTCTTCAGCAGGGGAAGCAGCCAAGTGGTTGGATGACCGGAGCGGAAACATTCTGCTTTGTACCGGAAGCAAGGAACTGCCGGTATTTGCCGGAATTTCAGACTTTGAAAACCGGATTTACGCCAGGGTTCTTCCAGTTGTGCCGGTGCTGGAAATCTGCAAAAAACTGGGACTTAGGGGCCGTCATATCATCGCAGTACAAGGGCCGTTTTCAGTGGAAATGAACATGGCTATGATTAAAGAATATAACTGCCGATTCCTGGTAACAAAGGATGGCGGAAAAGAAGGCGGGTATTTAGAAAAGGTACGGGCAGCGGCAATGGCAGAAATTCCTGTGCTGGTAATCGACCGGCCAAAAGAAGAAGCAGGAGTGAGTGCAGACGAGGTGATTCAGTGGTATGAGAGACGAAAGAAACAGCAGATTTTATAGAGACGGCGGGCCGGAGATTTATCTGGTAGGAATCGGCATGGGAGGAGAAGGACAGCTGACGCTGGAAGGCCAGAGGGCCATAGCAGAGGCAGATGTAGTGGCCGGAGCCGGACGGATGTTAAAAAGTGTAGAAAATCTGATTTTTGGCAAAAAGGTGTTGGACTGCTATGAAGCTGACGAAATCAGAGGATGGCTGGAAGCACAGAGGGATGAAATTCAGACAGGGGTGATTTTGTTTTCTGGAGATACCGGTTTTTACAGCGGGGCAAAAAAGGTAAAAGAAAAGTTGGAATTATCCGGCTGGAAGGTTACGGTTCTTCCCGGAATTTCTTCGATTTCTTATTGTGCAGCAAGACTTGGTATCGACTGGCAGGATGCAAAAATCATCAGTCTTCACGGAAGAATGGAAGACTATATCCAGCAGATTCGGGAACATGGAAAGTGCTTTTTCCTTCTGGGAGGACAGATTACTCCGGAAATTTTATGTGAAAATATGACCGGAAATGGACTTGGCGACTGTTGGCTTTCCTTTGGAGCGAATTTGTCTTATCCAGAGGAAAAACAGTTGTCAGGAAGCGCCAGGCAGCTTTTAACAGAACAGAGAAAAGAGCTGGAAGACTTTAGCCGCCTGGCCTGCTGTTTTATAGAAAATCCAGAACCAAAGGCGGCGTCCGGTTTTGATATTTCCGGTTTTGATATTTCCGGTTTTTCTTTCCGCGACCAGGACTTTATCCGGGGAAAAGTTCCTATGACAAAAGAAGAAATCCGCACCATAGCCCTGGCAAAATTAAAACTATGGGAAGGGGCGTGTTTCTACGACATTGGGGCGGGAACCGGTTCTGTGGCAATTGCTGCTGCAAAGATATTACAAGATGCAGACAGTCAGGTATTTGCCATTGAACGAAATCCGGATGGCCTGGAATTAATCGAAAAAAACCGGAAGTCGCTGATTCCGGACAGAAAAGGATTCTTTATTATCCCAGGGGAAGCACCGGATGCATTTCAGGATCTCCCTATCCCAAGCCATGCATTTATTGGAGGTTCCGGAGGAAAACTGACTGCAATGATTCAGACCCTGATTCTGAAAAACCGGCAGATCCGGATTGTGATAACAGCTATCACCTTAGAGACTCTTTCGGAGTGCCTGGATGCAATGAAGCAATGGGACTTTGAAGAAACCGAGATTATCCAGGCCGGAATTTCAGAGACAGTAACAGCCGGTCCATACCATATGCAAAAGGGCAGAAATCCCGTTTACATCGTTACCTTATCTGGTTACAGAGGAAAGAAAGAGACAGGAAATTTATGAAAAAACTGCTGATTGCCGCGCCAAAAAGCGGCAGTGGAAAGACCATTTTAACCTGCGGAATGTTAGAACTGTTAAAGAGGAAAAACATCCCGACGGCATCTTTTAAATGCGGTCCGGATTACATAGATCCCCTGTTTCACAAGCGGATTTTAGGGGTAGAAAGCCGGAATCTGGACAGCTTTTTTGAATCACCGGAGGGACTTTTGCAGGTTTTTTCCCATGGCTGTACGGGAAAGGAGACAGGGCTTGCACTGATAGAAGGAGTTATGGGATATTTTGATGGATTAGCCGGAGTTCTTCCGCAGGCAAGTACCTATGAAACGGCAGAAATCTTACAGGCCCCGGTGATTCTGACGGTTGATGCAAGAGGGAGCAGTTTATCTCTGGTCGCTCTGATTCAGGGATTTTTAAGCTATCATCCCTTAAAAAAAGAGAAGATCCGGCAGTCAGAAAGCCGTATAAAAGCAGTAGTATTAAACCAGGTATCTCCCATGATTTATCCCCGTTTAAAAAAACTGATTGAAGAGGAACTGGGGATTCTGGTGGCCGGATACATTCCGCCCCTGGATTTTCTGCATATTGAGAGCCGCCATCTGGGACTGATTTTGCCGGATGAAATTTCAGATTTGCAGGAACAGATCCGGAAATTAGCCGATGTGATGGAGAACAGTCTGGACTTTGACCAGCTTTTAGAACTGGCAGAACAGGAAGAGATGCGGCAGGAGCATTCAGACAAAGATCCGGAACAGAAAACAGGCGGCATTTCACAGAAAAAACAGAACAATCAGAACAAATTTTGTCTGGCAGTGGCAATGGATGAAGCTTTTTGTTTCTATTATCAGGAAAATTTAAGGGCCATGGAAGAGCAGGGAGCGATTCTGCAATATTTTTCCCCACTCCACGATAAACGAATTCCAGAAGAGGCAGACGGCCTTTTGCTGGGTGGCGGTTATCCGGAACTTTATGCGAAGAAATTAGCTGAAAATGAAACGATGAGAAATTCCATTTTTCAGGCGGCAAAACACGGAATGCCTATTCATGGAGAGTGCGGCGGCTACTTGTATTTACTGGAACAGCTTCAGGGGGCAGACGAAGCATATTATCCCATGTGCGGCGTGTTTTCCGGGTCAGGGACAAAAGGAAAGCGCTTAGGAAATTTTGGATATATTACGTTAAAAGCCCGAAGAGATACCGCATTTTTTAAAGGAAAATCAGAGATTCGGGCACATGAATTCCACTATTGGAAGGTGGAAAAGACAGCAGAACAGCAGGAAAAAATGCTGATGGATGCAGAAAAACCTGCCAGCGAAAAGCGGTGGTCAGCTATGGAGGAACAGGGATATGCACTGGCAGGTTTTCCCCATTTTTATTATCGTTCCTGTCCGGAATTTACGGAACGGTTTGCGGCTGCCTGTCTGGAATACCAACGCGTCAGGAGGCATTTTACGTGACAGAATTAACGTTAGAAGAAGGTTTAAAACACATACAGGACTTGGACAAAGCTGCGATGGAACAGGCAAAAAAGCGCTGGGACAGCGTAGCAAAACCATTAAACAGTCTGGGACTTTTAGAAGAAGCCATTATAAAAATTGCAGGGATTCAAAAGGACTCCAATGTAAATCTGGAGAAAAAAGCAGTGGTAATCTGCTGCGGCGATAACGGAATTGTAGAAGAAGGGGTAACCCAGACCGGTCAGGAAGTTACCGGAATTGTGACCCAGAATTTTACAAAGGGAGAAAGCTGTGTCTGCCTGATGGCAAAACAGGCAGGGGCCGCAGTTCTTCCGATTGATCTTGGAGTGGCATCTGAGCTTTCCGGCACAGAAAAAGACTTTCCAGATCTGGATCACCAAATCTGGATCTGGGATCGGAAAATCAGCCGGGGAACCAGAAATTTTCTGTATGGTCCTGCAATGGATCGGGAACAGGCAGTACAGGCTCTTGAAACCGGAATCCTGGCCGTTAGCCATTTAAAAGAAAAAGGGTATTCCCTGATTGCAACCGGCGAAATGGGAATTGGGAATACAACGACCAGCAGCGCGGTGGTTTCCGTATTGTTAAAGACAAATCCGGAAACCGTTACCGGAAGGGGAGCCGGCCTTAATAAGGAAGGACTGGAGAGAAAAATCCAGGTAATTAAACAGGGAATTGAGAAAAACCAGCCGGATAGTTCTGACGGAATCGATGTTCTGGCAAAGGTAGGAGGCTTTGATCTGGCGGGACTTGCAGGCCTTATGATTGGCGGGGCAATTTACCGGATTCCAGTGGTATTAGACGGGTTTATTTCAGGAGCGGCAGCTCTTGCAGCGGCGGCTATCTGCCCCAGGGTAACGGACTTTTTACTGGCATCCCATGTATCAGCAGAGCCGGCCGGAAAGATGGTGCTGGATGCTCTTTCCTTAAAACCGGTTATTTATGGAAAAATGTGTCTGGGCGAAGGAACCGGAGCGGCCGCCTTTTTCCCGCTTTTGGATATGGCCCAGACGGTATATCATAAGATGAGTACGTTTCAGGAAATTGATGTGAAGGAGTATCAGCACTTGGTATGATAACGGTAGTAGTCGGGGGAAGCGGAAGCGGAAAATCCCAGTATGCAGAAAAAATCCTGTGCGGGACAAATGCTCCATATAAATATTACCTTGCCACAATGGAGGTATATGGGGAAGAAAGCCGGCAAAAAGTAGAACGCCACAGAAGGATGAGAGCGGGAAAAGGATTTGCTACGATTGAACGGCCAAAAGACTTATCCGGTGTGTGCATCGGGACGCCATGGAAGGAATCTGCAGTTCTGATTGAGTGTATTTCCAATCTGGCGGCTAATGAATATTTTTCCTGGAAAGGCGGGGCTTCAGAAGAAAATGCACATCTGATAGAGGCAAAAATTGTTCATGGAATCGCAGTTTTAGCGTCCCATGCAAAGGATCTGGTAATTGTTACCAACGATGTCTTTTCTGATGGGATTTCCTATCCGGAAGAAACCATGAACTATATGAAACTGCTGGGAAGAATCAATCAGAAATTATTCCAGATTGCAGACCGGGCAGTGGAAGTAGTGTGCGGAATTCCAGTGGCATTAAAGGGAGAACTGGAGGAATGGGAATGAATGTGTGGTACTCGTTTTTAATTGCATTTGCAATGTATTCCAGAGTGCCGGTTCCAACAATAGACTGGACAAAAGAACGGATGCGGTACGTATTCTGCTTTTTTCCAGCGATTGGAATCGTGTGCGGATTTGGCCTGTGGTGCTGGTTTATGCTTGCAGAATGGGCAGGATTTTCTCCTGTATCAGCAGGGTTAATTGGAACCGCAATTCCGGTTTTCATAACCGGCGGGATTCATCTGGATGGCTTTTTGGACACGGCAGACGCGTTAAGTTCTTATGGGGATCGGGAGAAAAAACTGGAAATTTTAAAAGATCCCCATACAGGAGCATTTGCAATTATTGGCTGTGCAGCTTATATTCTCTGCTATGCAGGAGGAATGGTGCAGTGGGCGGGACTGGTAATGGGAGAACCCACTAGTGCGGCGGTTCTTGCAGACAGCGCAGCCCTTGGAGCGGTATTTGTAATGGAGCGGGCGTTTTCCGGCCTTTCAGTGGCTTCCTTTCCCTGTGCAAAGGGGACAGGGCTGGCTGCGGCCTTTGCAGACAGCGCCCAGAAAAAGACGGTCCGGTTCTGGCTTGCAATCTGGCTTGCAGCCTGCTTTTTTGTACTGCTTGTGAACGCTGGATGGGCGGGAATTGGGGCAGGAATTGGGGCAGGTCTGGTATTTATCTGGTATTACCGGATGGCAAAAGAAAAATTTGGAGGCATTACCGGTGATCTGGCTGGCTGGTTCTTGCAGGTCTGTGAACTGGTCTGCCTGATGACTTTAATAGTGGGGATTGGAATAAGATGATTTTGATTATTGGAGGCGCATTTCAAGGAAAGCGTCAGTTTGCAGAACAATTAAAAGCAGAACTCTTAAAAAAGGAAACAGAAGTCTGCTGGTGCGATGGAGCCAGGGAAGAATGGGAAGATTTTTGTAAGGCAGAGTATTGCTTTCATCTTCCGGATATGGTGGCAAGAAAAATGGAAAATCAGGAAGATTTTTCTGGAAAAGCCTTTGCAGATCAGCTTTTAGCAGGGACAAATGAAAAAGTGATCGTAGGCGAAGAAATCGGTTCCGGCATTGTTCCGATGGATGCATTCCAGCGGAAATGGAGAGAAGAAACAGGACGGATTTACTGTATGTTGGCAGCCGAAGCTTCCCAGGTATGGCGGGTAGTCGGAGGCATTGGCCAGAGAATCAAATAGACTTGGAGGATGGCATGAAACAACGGGCAGCGGCGCTTTTGGCAGGATGTATTCTGGACTGGATAGTGGGAGATCCCCACTGGCTTTACCATCCGGTCAGAGCCATAGGAAGTCTGATAACAGCCTTGGAAAAGGTATTATCCGGCTGGACAAAGGGCAGGGGAAAACAGGCGGAACTTCTGGCAGGAGGCCTGCTTGCTATTCTGGTGGCAGCAGTGTCTGTGCTGGTTCCCTGCCTGTTTTTAAAAGGGGCATATTCCCTGCATCCGGCAGCAGGATTTCTGCTGGAAAGCGTATTCTGCGGCCAGCTTCTGGCGGCAAAAAGCCTTTATAAAGAAAGCTGGAAGGTAGGAAAAGCGCTGAAGAGAGGGGATGAAGAAGAGGCGAGACAGGCAGTTTCCATGATTGTAGGACGGGATACCAAACGGCTGGACGGAGCTGGAATTACCAGGGCAGCCGTGGAAACGGTTGCAGAAAACACATCGGATGGAGTCATTGCGCCCTTCCTTTATATGGCGTTATTTGGCGCGGCTGGAGGATTTTTTTATAAAGCAGTCAATACCATGGATTCCATGATTGGATACAAAAATGACAGGTATCTCTATTTTGGACGGACAGCCGCCAGGCTGGATGACATTTGCAACTATATTCCAGCCAGGCTTGGGGCAGTTCTTCTTACTTTGTCTGCATTTTTGCTGGGCTATGATGGAAAACAGGCCTGGAAGATCTACAAACGGGACCGGTACTGCCATGCCAGTCCCAATTCTGCCCATGGGGAAGCAGTAATAGCCGGCGCCCTTCATATCAGGCTTGCCGGAGACGCCTGGTATTTTGGAAAGCTGTATAAAAAGCCGTATATCGGTGATGATGACCGCCCTGTTGAGCCGGAAGACATTAAACGGGCCGGAAAAATCATGTTTGGGGCCGAAGGAATTCTCATTCTGGTATTTGCAGTCGTTGTTTGGGGGTTTTCTTTATAGGAAATGATAACACAGAAAGGTTGGTTTTTCATGGAATACGAGCATGGCGGAGACATATACAGCCAGCAGATTGACGTAGATTTTTCAACAAATTTAAGTCCCCTCGGCATTCCGGAAGGGGTAAAAGAGGCGGTCAGCCAGGGGATTTTTATGTGCGCCCGGTATCCGGACAGCCGGTGCAAAGCATTAAGAGAAGCACTGGCAGAGTACCATCAGGTACCGGAAGAATGGATCATCTGCGGAAATGGAGCAGCGGAATTAATCTTTAATCTGGCCTTTGGTCTGAAGCCTCAAAAGGCCATTGTACCATCCCCGACCTTTTCAGAATATGGCAGCGCCCTTTCGGCTGCAGGGTGTGAAATCACACATTTTGACTTAAAAGAAGAGGAAGGATTTGCCTTAAAGGAAGAAGAATTCTGCAGGTTTTTAGAAAAAAGAGGAAGCAAGGGAAATCTTGTTTTTTTGTGCAATCCCAATAATCCGACAGGGCTAGTTTCAGACTGTCTGGCTGTAAAAAAAATTGCGGCAGTCTGCAGACAGAAACAGATGATTCTGGTCTCAGACGAGTGTTTCTGCGATTTTCTTCCAGAGCCGGAACAAAGCAGTATCCTGCCGTATCTGAAAGAATTTCCCAATGTAATGGTTTTAAAAGCCTTTACCAAAACCTACGCGCTGGCTGGAATACGGCTGGGATATGGGATCTGTGCAGACGTTAAAATCCTGGAACAGATGGAACAGGTGCGGCAGCCCTGGAGCGTTTCGGTACTGGCCCAGGAGGCCGGAATTGCCGCGCTAAAAGAAAAGCAATACGTAGAAAGGGTCAGAACCCTTATTGGCCAGGAACGGGAATTTTTAAAAGCCAGACTGGAGAATCTGGGATTTTTAGTCTGGGATTCCAGGGCAAATTATCTGTTTTTTAAAGACAAAATCCACAGGGAAAACTGGCTGTACCAAAGACTTTTAGAGAAAAAGGTTTTGATTCGTTCCTGCGGAAACTATCGGGGACTGGACGGACATTACTACCGGATCTGCATCAAAACCCGAAAAGAAAATGAAGAATTTTTACAAATCTTAAAAGCCGTATTAGACTGAGAAGGAGAACAATCATGGCAAAAGCGATTATGATTCAGGGTACTATGTCCAATGCTGGAAAAAGTCTTCTGGCAGCCGGACTGTGCCGCATTTTTAAGCAGGACGGCTATCGGGTGGCGCCGTTTAAGTCCCAGAATATGGCATTAAACTCCTGCATTACCGAGGAAGGACTGGAAATGGGACGTGCCCAGGCGGTTCAGGCAGAGGCGGCCGGAGTTTTGCCTTGCGTCGACATGAACCCCATTTTGTTAAAGCCGTCCAGTGATACAGGATCCCAGGTAATTGTAAGGGGAATTCCCCTTAAAAACATGGCGGCCAGAGAATATTTTTCCTATAAAAAAACACTGATTCCAGAAATTCTGGAGTCCTATAACCGGCTGGCAGAGCAATATGATATTATTGTAATCGAAGGAGCTGGAAGTCCGGCAGAGATTAATTTAAAGCAGGACGACATTGTCAACATGGGAATGGCAAAGCTGGCAAAAGCTCCGGTGCTTTTAGCAGGAGACATTGACAGAGGAGGTGTATTTGCCCAGCTTTACGGGACGATAGCGCTTTTAGAAGAGGAAGAAAGAGCATACGTAAAAGGCCTGATTATCAACAAGTTCCGGGGAGATAAAACCATCCTGGATCCGGGAGTAAAAATGTTGGAAGATCTGTGTCAGATTCCGGTGGCAGGAGTGGTTCCCTATATGGATGTGCAGATTGAGGATGAGGACAGTTTAAGCAGCTTTTTAGAAAAAGGAACCGGGAACGAACAGACGCTTATTACCATTGCAGTCATCCGGTTTCCTAGAATTTCCAATTTTACGGATTTTGCAGTCTTTTCTTGTATTCCGGGAGTACGGGTAACTTTTGTTTCCTCGCCGGAAGAACTGAAAAAACCGGATATGGTCATTCTTCCAGGCACCAAAAGCACCATCAGCGACCTGATGTGGATGAGGCAGAACGGTCTGGAAGCAGCGGTTTTAAAACTGGCAGAAAAAAGAGTGCCGGTCTGGGGAATCTGCGGAGGCTACCAGATGATGGGAGAGATTCTGACAGACCCTTACGGCGCAGAAAAAAGTCTGGAACAGGATGAAAAAACAGAGGTTCGCGGCATGGGACTTCTGCCGTTAAAGACCGTATTTGAGACAGAAAAGACCCGTACTGTGGTATCAGGAGCGCTGGGAGAATTAGACGGCATATTTGGGGAACTGACCGGAAAAAATGTGGAAGGATATGAAATCCATATGGGCCAGACGACCATTAACCGGGAAGAGGGAATTATCGATACCGTAAAGATTATGGATGGAATTCCAGAAATCTGCCGGCCTACGGCTTATCTGATGGAACTTCAAAAAGAGGCTGGGCCGGAAAGCAAACGGGTCAAAACTGATGGATTCAGCAGAGGAAATGTGTATGGATCTTACGTTCATGGGATTTTTGATGCAGAAGGCATGGCGCCTTCCATTATCCGGATTCTTCTGAAAAATAAGGGGCTGGATCCCTCCAAGATTGAAAAAGAAGTCGATTACAAAGCGTTTCGGGAAAGCCAGTATGACAAGCTGGCACATATCTTAAGAGAACATTTGGATATGGAAAAAATCTATCAGATATTAGAAGAAGGCGTATAGCGGGAAAGGAGAAATCAATGGAAAACGAAAAAATCATTCTGGAACAGGTGCTCCCATCAGAGATTGAAAAGAGAAGCTTTGAAATCATTGAACAGGAACTGGAACAGTCCGGATATATTCCCAGACCATATGAAGATTTGGTTTTAAAACGGGTGATTCACACAACGGCAGACTTTGATTATGTGGAGAATCTCATCTTTTCTCCAGGGGCTGCGAAAGCGGGAATCCAGGCACTCAGCCAGGGAGGAATTATTATTACGGATACCCAGATGGCCTGGTCCGGCATTAATAAAACCCGATTAAAAGAACTGGGCGGAGAAGCCATGTGCTTTATGGCAGATAAAGAAGTGGCGGAAGCGGCTAAGAAAAACGGAACCACCAGGGCAGTTGCCAGCATGGAGAAAGCGGCCGCTCTCCTGGGAGAAAACTGGGGGCCGGTAATCATTGCGGTAGGCAACGCGCCCACTGCCCTGATCCGCTTGTATGAACTGATTCAGGAGGGAAAGATTCGCCCCAGCCTGATTATCGGGGTTCCGGTAGGTTTTGTTAATGTAGAGGCATCCAAAGAACTGATTCTTACATTAAAAAATATTCCTTATATTGTAGCAAGAGGAAGAAAAGGCGGCAGCAATGTAGCCGCCGCAATCTGCAATGCCCTGATGTACCAGATTTAGCCCGGAGTCCCTTTGCTCAGACGGCTGTTCTGGTATTCTCCGGTAAAGGTAACGTCTCTTCCAAACCATTTGGGAGGGACAAACGCCAGGGCGTCTTCTTCGGATTCAAATTCGACTTCTGCCAGAATCAGTCCCTGATAATTGCCTTCAAAAACATCCAGTTCGATGGTATAAGCTCCGTAAGGAATCAGGTACCGGCGCTTGGAAAGGACAATTCCGTCCGCTTTTTTTAACAGATGTCCGTAGGCTTCAAACGTCAGCGGCAGATTGTATTCCTGGCGGGAAAGGAGTCCTTTGCTTTTATACGTCAGATAGTAGGAATCGTTGTCCCGTCGAACCCGGACAACTGGATCGGTACATAAATATCCCTGTTCAATCTGGCGGAAGGGATAGTCTGTATAATTTTTTGGAGGAACTGTTATCAGATATTTTCTCTCAATTTCCATAATCAATCTCCTTTTGCACTATACACTGATGCTAGTATACCACAATATTTTCACTCTTTTCCAATACTTTTTTTTGTGTTATACTCTTATCAGGGCAGAAAGAGTCTGAAAAAAATTAAGGAAAGAGGGGATTTTATGATAAATTGGACAAGAAAAGAACTGAAAGACAGAGCCAAAAACGGTCTGAGAATTTATTACGGACCAGCATTTGCAGTGTCGCTTTTGTCTATGTTTCTGGCAGGTGGCAGCGGATCGGCAGGAAGCGGCAGATCCATTGTGATGGTCTCTCAGATGCAGCCGGAATTAGAAAAGACGGGACTGAATCCAGTAGAAATTGCTACATTTCTGATGGCATTTTTCACTACGTTTTTGATTACATTTGTCATTACCACTGTTATCCAGACTTTTATTGGCAACATCATTTCGGTAGGAAGCTGCCGATTTTATATGGAGAGCAGAGTCAATCAGCGTTCAGCAGGAGTAGGCCGTCTTTTCTGGGGATTTACCTGCGGCTATTACATGAATGAGGTCAAAATCTTATTCCTGATGAATGTCAAAATTTTTCTCTGGAGTCTGCTCCTCATTGTACCTGGCATTATAAAATCTTACGAGTACCGGATGATTCCCTATATTTTATCGGAAAATCCTGGTATTGATACAAAAGATGCGTTTGCATTGAGCAAAGAACTGATGGACGGCAATAAGTGGGCGGTATTTGTACTGGATCTGTCCTTTTTTGGCTGGGCATTTCTGGCGGCAGTCCTGGGAATGCTGCTTCAGAGCATGGTATTTTTTAGCATCCTTTCTATGGGACTTTTTGCAATGCTTCCGACTTGTATGCTGGCGCCGTATATTAGTGCGACCAATGCAGAGCTATACGGACGTCTGAGAAATCTGTAGCAGGCGCGTCCTTCCTGGAACAAAAGCAAAAGGAACCTTATAGGATCTGATAATAAAAAATGAT
Organism: uncultured bacterium; assembly: GCA_905215625.1. GTDB lineage: Bacteria > Bacillota > Clostridia > Lachnospirales > Lachnospiraceae > UMGS1370. The sequence continues at coordinate 44,885 of CAJMQQ010000003.1, read as the reverse complement.
TGCCGCAGACAAGCGGCAGAATGGAGGAAATAATGGCAAAAGTATTTGCATTTCTGGCAGATGGATCAGAAGAAGTAGAAAGTTTAGCAGTATTGGATGTTCTGGTAAGAGCGGGGATTGAGGTGAAATTAATCTCTGTAACTGGAAAGAAAGAAGTGGTAACATCCCACAACGTACATATTGTAACCGACGAGCTGTTTGAAGAAGCAGACTGTAAGAGCGCAGACGTTCTCTTTATTCCGGGAGGACTTCCAGGAACCACCAATATGATGGCTCACGAAGGACTTTGCAAGGCGCTTACCGAGGCGGCAGACGATGGCAGAAGAGTAGCTGCAATCTGTGCAGCACCCAGCGTGTTAGGCCAGTTAGGGTTGTTAAAAGGCAAAAAAGCCACCTGCTATCCTGGATTTGAAGACAAGCTGACCGGCGCTGAGTACACCAGAACCGGCGTTGTGACAGACGGCAATATTACCACTGCAAGAGGACTGGGATACGGATTAGATTTAGGCCTGGAACTGGTTGCCTTATTAGACAGCAAAGAGAAAGCAGCCCAGATTAAAGCTGCGATTCAGTACGATCAGTTTTAATAAAAAACAGTGCCGGATAAGTTTCTGAAACCAGAGATTTATCCGGTTTTCTTAGAAAGAAAAAGGATAAGTGGAAGAATGGAAAAGAATGATTTTTCCAAAGGAAGCGTGGTAGAAAATATCATAAAACTGGCAGTCCCCATGACCCTGGCCCAGTTAATTAATGTCATGTACAGCATTGTGGATCGGGTATATATCGGAATGATACCGGATCATGCCACACTTTCGCTGACTGGAATCGGGTTGTGCCTTCCCATTGTTTCCATGGTAATGGCATTTGCCAATCTGTTTGGCATGGGCGGCGCGCCGCTGTGTTCCATTGAAAGAGGCAGGGGAAATGACGAAGAAGCAGAAGCAATTATGGGAAATTCCTTTTATCTGATGGTCATCTGCGGCATTGTCCTGACGGTACTTGGACTGATATTGAAACGCCCCATGCTCTATTTATTTGGCGCCAGCGACGCCACTATTTTTTATGCAGAAGAGTATGTAACCATCTATCTGCTGGGAAGCGTATTTGTCATGATCGGCCTGGGAATGAACAGCTTTATTAACTCCCAGGGATTTGGAAAAACCGGCATGATAACCGTCGTGTTAGGGGCGGCGGCCAACATTATTCTGGATCCGGTTTTTATCTTCCTGTTTGATATGGGAGTAAAGGGAGCGGCCCTTGCCACAGTGATTTCCCAGGGACTTTCCGCCTTCTGGATTCTCCGGTTTCTTACCGGACCGAAAACCATCCTGAAGCTGAAAAAAAGCTGTTTCCGGCTGAAAGCGTCCAGGGTAAAAGAAATTGTCGCCCTGGGCATGACCGGATTTACCATGTCCATTACCAACTGTTTGGTCCAGATCATGTACAATGCCAGCCTTCAGAAATTTGGCGGGGATTTGTACGTGGGAGTTATGACCATTGTAAACTCTGTCAGGGAAGTAGTCAGTATGCCGGTAAGCGGCATTACCAATAGCGCCCAGCCGGTTATGGGATACAACTACGGGGCCAGAGAGTACGCAAGAGTGAAGAAAGCCATTGTGTTTACTTCCGTGTCATCGGTTCTTTATACCGTAGGGATGTGGGCTCTGGTCCATGGATTTCCGGAGTTTTTCATCCGTATTTTTAACCGGGAAGAAGAACTGGTGGCAGCGGCAATTCCTGCAATGCAGATTTACTATTTTGGATTTTTTATGATGTCTTTGCAGTTTGCAGGCCAGTCTACTTTTGTTGCCCTGGGAAAGGCAAAGCAGTCTGTATTTTTCTCCATATTCCGGAAAGTGATTATTGTGATTCCCATGATTTTTATTCTTCCGAATATAGGAGGACTGGGAGTAAACGGGATTTTTATGGCAGAGCCAATTTCTAATTTTATAGGAGGACTGGCCTGCTATGGCACCATGATGGCTACCATATGGCCGGCCCTGACAAAAAAGCAAAAGGAGAAGCTGAAATGAAAGTAATTACCAAAGAACACATTACCCATGTGCTGTCTAAAGATAACCCACCCTGCGACCGGATAACATCCGGAGAACTGGTGGCATTTGAAACCTATGACTGTTTTACTAACCGGTTTATTCCCGAAGGAACCGATTATTACAACACTCCGAAAATGCCAGGAAATCCGGCTACCGGCCCTCTTTACATTGAAGGCGCTAAAGAAGGGGATATGCTGAAAATCGACATTCTGGATATTGAAACCGGTCCTACCGGAATCGTAATGCTGGGGCCAAACAATGGAAATGAGAGGGAATTTTTTGAAAAGCGGATTGTAAAACGGGTTCCGGTAAGAGATGGGTTTGCCTGGTATGACAATAAAATTACTATTCCGGTACAGCCTATGATTGGCGTGATCGGAGTGGCTCCAAAAGGAGAAGGCGTGTCTACCGTAACTCCTCTGGATCATGGCGGAAACATGGACTGTACCCAGATTAAAAAGGGAGTTTCCTTATACCTTCCAGTCTTTACAGACGGCGCTCTTTTGTCCATGGGAGATTTTCATGCGGTAATGGGAGAAGGCGAGATTGAGGACTGCGGCCTGGAGATTGAAGGAAGGGCTACGATGCGGGTAACGGCAGTCAAGGATTTTTATGTGCCATGGCCGATGATTGACACTGGGGATAAATGGATCACCATTGCATCAAAAGAAACGGTAGATCTGGCTTATCAGGCGGCAGCAAGGCAGATGTATACCTTCCTGACTGAAAAAGTGGGAATGAAGGAAGACGATGCCGCCATGTTAATGACCATGACTGGAGATCTGATTATCTGTCAGACGGTTAATCCTACTATGACCGTCCGGATGGAATTTCCAAAGAGAATTATCCGGGACTATAACCCAGGGTTTTCGGCAATATAACAAAAATTCAATTGACAGCATTCTAAAATTGGAAGATAATGGACGGAAAGGTTTCCGGCTGTTAAGCCATACAGGGAAAGGAAGAGATTGAGTATGCAGAGCATCAGAATTGAAAAAACTACAAATCCAAAGGAAAAGCCAGGTCAGGATAATCCCCTGGTATTTGGAACCATTTTTACGGATCATATGTTTGAAGTGGATTATGAAGAGGGAAAAGGCTGGGTCGATCCAAGAATTGTCCCTTACCATAACTTATCCCTGGCGCCGTCTGCCATGGTATTCCACTATGGCCAGACCATGTTTGAAGGATTAAAGGCATATAAATCCGAAGACGGCAGGATTTTACTGTTCCGTCCAAACAAAAATATTGAGAGAGCCAACAGAAGCAACCGCCGTCTGTGCATTCCCCAGATTCCGGAGGAGATGTTTTTAGAGGCATTGAAGGAACTGGTAAAGATTGACGCAGACTGGATTCCTACAAAGCCAGGAACCTCTCTTTACATCCGTCCATTTGTCATTGCCACGGATCCATTTTTAGGAGTACGTCCATCCCATACCTACAAGTTTATGATTATTTTGTCTCCAGTAGGCGCTTACTACGAGTCTGGTTTAAATCCGGTAAAAATCTGGATCGAAGACGAGTATGTCAGAGCGGTCAGAGGCGGTATCGGAGAGGCTAAGACCGGAGGCAACTATGCGGCATCCTTAGCGTCCCAGGTAAAAGCCCATGACGAAGGATATTCTCAGGTATTGTGGCTGGATGGCGTACACCGAAAATATATCGAAGAAGTCGGCGCTATGAACATTTTCTTTAAGATCAATGGTACCGTAGTGACCCCTGCCTTAAATGGAAGCATCCTTCCAGGTGTTACCAGGGATTCTGTAGTAAATCTGTGTAAAGAGTGGGGAGTACCCGTTGAGGAACGTCAGATTTCTGTAGATGAAGTATTAGAAGCAGCCCGTACAGGCGCAATGGAAGAGTGTTTTGGCACTGGTACTGCAGCAGTCGTTTCCCCAGTAGGAGAACTGCGGTTCGAAGATGAAAAAATGGAAATCGGCGGCGGAAAGATTGGCACTCTGACCCAGAAGATTTACGATACTATTACCGGAATCCAATTAGGAAAGATCCAGGGTCCAGAAGGCTGGAGCGTTGACGTGAACCGATGAGCATGGCAGATATACTGATAAAAGCAGCATCTTTCGCATCCATTATTTTACTGGGATACCTGCTGAGGCGGAAGGGATTTTTTAAAGAGGAAGACTTTTATGTACTGTCTAAAATTGTTTTGAAAATCACCCTTCCCGCCGCTATTGTGTATAACTTCAGCACCATGGAAATCGATGTTTCCATGCTTTCCATCTGTTTATTCGGCTTTGCCGGCGGAGTGATTCTGATGGGAGTTATCTGGCTTCTGAATACAGGAAAGCCAAAAGATAGAAAAGGGTTTGAGGTGTTAAACGTTGCCGGATACAATATCGGAAACTTTACCATGCCTTTTATCCAGGGATTTTTAGGAACCACAGGCCTGGCGGCAGCCAGTCTGTTTGACACAGGAAATTCCTTTATCTGTCTGGGAGGCGCCTACAGTCTTGCGCTGGCGGCTCTCCAGACCGGACAGAAACGGACCTGGAAGGATCTGGTAAAACCACTGTTAAAATCCGTCCCCTTTCTGGCTTACATGATTATGACGGTTCTGACTTTGTGTGAAATCCGCCTGCCAGAGATTGCAGTAAGTTTTGCGCAGACCATCGGAGGCGCCAACGCGTTTCTGGCCCTTCTTATGGTGGGAGTCGGATTCAAGCTGAGTTTAGAGAAGGATAAGCTGGCTTCAATTGTCCGGATTCTGACGGTGCGATACGGAATTTCTGTGATTCTGGCAGTGGTATTTTACTGGTTTGCTCCCTTTGAACTGGAGATTCGGCAGGCATTTGCAATTCTGGTATTTTCCCCGATTGCTTCTGCAGCGCCGGCTTATACAGGAGAAGCAGGACTGGATGTGGGACTTTCTAGCGTAATTAATTCCCTTTCCGTCATCATCAGTATTTTCTGTATTACGGCAACATTGATGATAATTTTATAAAATTCAGACAAGCAGCCTCTGGTGGGGCTGTTTTTCTTTTCTATTGACGCAGTAATAGAATGTGATAAAATATTACTATTAAAAATACGAGAAGTGGAGAAACATCATGAAGCACACACGCAGAGCACGAAACCGGAAGAGACAGGCAGCGGCAGTTTTGTCCTTTTTAGCAGTATTTGGGACCATAGGGATAGAGGCAAAGGCAGAGACAGAGCCGGGGTATTTAAAATCAGCCACTTACTATGGGGATGACTGGGTGATTAATTTCTGGAATCTGGAAGACACCCATCTGGAAGAAGATATGGCAAAAATAAAGGCAGACGGCTTTAACAGTATTATTCTGGCAGTGCCCTGGAGAGAGTTCCAGATCGATATGGAGGATCGCCGTTATAACCAATATGCCATTGACAAACTTCACAGGGTTATGGATGCGGCAGATGGTGCCGGACTTTCCGTTCTGTTAAGAGTGGGATATACCTGGGATCATGCCGGAAATGACAATGTGTTAGAACGATACCAGAAACTTCTCTATGAAGAACTGGTTCAGGAAGCGTGGAAGGATTATGTAGGCCGGATTTATCAGGAGGCCAGCCGTCATTCCAATTTTTACGGAGGATTTCTGACCTGGGAAGATTTCTGGAATTTTACCCATGTAGCGGGAGATATGGGAGATAGTGAAGAAAGCCGGAGACTGGCAGAACAGACTGGCTATCAGGATTATTTAAAGGAAACCATTTCATTAGAAGAAGCAGAACGCCAGTATACAGAAGACTTCTCAGACTGGGATGAGGTTTACCTTCCGGAGCGGGATGAAGAGGCATATGGATTATTTTTGTCGTTTTACGACAACTGGCTGAATGAACTGCTGTTGGAAAGCCAGCAGGAATTTCCCAATCTTTCCATGGAAGTGCGTACAGATGTGGATCCTATTGAACTGGGGGATGGACAGCAGCAGGGCTTTTCCCATGCAGCTACATTTGGATGCCAGAATTCCTCCTTTACTTCTCTGATGTATTCGGTTTCCATGGGAATGGCAGCCGGAAACGACCATATGAGCGCCGCCCAGGTGCTTCCGCAGACCGCGGCTACACTGGACTGGGTAAGTCAGTATAATGGGGGAAAACCGCTGTATATCGACCAGTTTTTATTTACAGACAACACTCCTGGATTTGAGGAAAATCCCAAACTGGATGAGGCGGAAATGCCGGTTTACTTAACCCAGTGCGCTTCTGTGTTAAAAGAAAAGACCATGGGCTACGGGATCTGGACCTATCGGGATTATGGAAACAACATGATTTACAACAGCCAGTTTGCCCTGGAAAAAGAAGGATGGATGCTTTCTGGCCGGACAGAAGTGGTAAATAGAGATGGATCCAACCAGCTGGAGATCGAAAGTTTTGGACGGATTTCCCAGAAAGTAAATCCGGCAGGAAGCGCGATTGAAGGGGAGACGGTAAAAGTCCGGTTTCTGGCAGACAGTCCGCAGGGAGCGCTGGTTACCGTAAGACTGGGGGAAAAGAGTCAGACAACGGCAGTACAGGGAAAACAGCAGATTGTTCTGGAGTTTCCAATGGGAAGTTTGGGGGAATTTTCCATTTCTTCTGACCGAACGGTCTATGTGGACAATATCCAGGTCTACACTCATGTAACAGAAGGGAAATTGTATGACATGAACGGAAATCCAGACGGTTGTTTAGAAGCGGTGCGGACGTTAAACGCCAGCTTGTAAAAACAGGGGAACGGGGGTTATATATGGACAATACCAGAGCATTTTTAATCTTAGGGATTCCAGAAGGAAAAGAGGAACGGGAAATTAAACAGGCTTATCGGGAAAAGCTGCGTTCCGTCAATCCGGAGGACAATCCCGAAGGCTTTAAAGAACTGCGTTCTGCTTATGAAACGGCGCTCCAATATGCACAGTCAAAGGAAGAAGAACCTGCCAAAAGGGAAGACGATACGCCGGAAGGACAGTGGGAGAGCCGTTTAAGGCAGATTTACTTCTGTCTTTCGGACCGTCTGAAACTGGATAACTGGAAAAAACTGATGGAAGAGGAAGTGTGCGTTGCCCTGGATTCGGGAGAGGAATGCAGAAGGCGTCTTTTGAATTTTTTAATGGAGAATTTCCGGCTTCCGACAGACGTATGGAAGTATCTGGATCAGGTTTGGGAATTTACTGGAAATCCCAGCCAGCTCTATGAAGAGTATCCGTCTAATTTTGCAGACTTTTTATTAAGCGTATGCAAAGATGGAAGCTGGTTTCCACTTGAGGCCTTTATAGGGCCGGAGGAAGGAAACTACGATTTATATATCAACCTATATTTTGAAATGGACAATGCCTTGGCAGAAGGAGATAGGGAACGGGCAGAGACGCTGGCTTTGCAGATGAAGGGACTGGAGATTTCCCATCCTTACGGGGATCTGGATTTTGCAAGGCTGCTGCTTTTAAAGGGGGAACGGGAACAGGCAGAAAAACTGACGCAGAAAGCCTGCGAAACGCTTCCAAACGACGACAGGGTTTTCTATATGTCTGGACTAGTATACTGGGATCTGGAACAGAAAGAACAGGCAGCAGAGCAGTTTCAGGCCCTTCTGGAAGGAAATCCCCACAATTTTACTGCCAACAAAATGCTGGGAAAATATTGGCTGGAAAAAGGCGATTTGGATAAAGCGAAGGAATATGCGATTGAGGCGGTAGACGGAGGAACGGCAGGCGGAAACCGGGATCCGGAAGTTCTGGATATGCTAAAAACCATCAATGACTCCCTGATTGCAAAGTACCGCCGCATCATGGAACAGGATCCGGACAATTTGAAAAACATTCTGGAACTGGGATGGTGCTACCTGCAGAATGATAAGCTTCACGAGGCGCTTTCCCTGCTGGCAAACCGCCTTCCAGACGAAGACAATGCAGAAGAATATCACAACCTGATGGGAAAACTTTATTACAACAACCAGCAGAATGACAGAGCCATGGAACATCTGGGGTTGTGGAAGGAATATCTGGAAAAACGGCAAGCTTCCTGGAAGGATCAGGAGCCGGAAGAGGGAGAACAAAAGAAAACGATCCGGCGGCTGATTACGGCAAACGGTTTGCTGGGAAGACTTTACCGGCTGAAGTGGGAAACCGGAAAGGAAGCGGAATTTGAAAAATCCCTGGTCTGCCTGAACAAAACCAGGGAGCTGGGAAGCAGGGAGCCAGCCTATTGGATGGAAAAAGCGAGCCTTTATAAGGAACGGGGAAAACGGACAGATTCTAACGCTGATTATGAAGAAGCAGTAAAGATTTTAACAGAAATTTTGGAAGAAGACGCCGGATATTTTCCAGCCTATGTGATGCGCCAGGAGTGTTTTGCAGCCCTGCGGGATGCCAGAGGCGTAATTGAGGATTACTATCAGGCAAAAAACATTTATGCCGGTTATCCGCCTGTTTATATAGCGGCTGCAGAAGTTTACAACGATTTGGAACGGTGGCAGGACTTACAAGAACTTCTGGAAGAAGCCGAAAGAAATGGCGCTAAGACCATTCCTTTAAAAATCTATCAGTGCCGGATGGACAGGGAGACGTCAGAAGGAAAAGAAGGCCTGGAAAAAGCCCTGGATGGAATGAATGCATTAAAGGCAGAGATTGCAGATATCAAAAAACAGAAAGCAGATCCGGACGAATGGGAGTTTACAAATGAAGAGGAAGCAAAGCTGGAAGCAGAAATCTGCATTACCTTAAGCCTTTTAGGAAAACAGAACCAGGCTCTGGAAGCTATTAAAAGAGCACAGAAACTAGACAAAAAGGAGACGAGATACCACTGGATCGAAGGCAATCTGCTGCGCCGCCAGAAGCGCTATGAAGAAGCGTTAAGCGCCTATGATGCCTGCCGGAAGGATTATGAAGATTCTGGTATTTTTTATTACTATAGGGGAGAATGTCATGAGGGAGCCGGAAAACGCCTTCAGGCCATTTCCTGTTTAAAAAAGGCGCTGGAATTAGAGCCGGATCATCCGGAATACCTGCGTAAAATGACCGATCTGTACCAGGTATTGCTGGACAATACTGGAAAAATCACGTATTTTGAACAGGGACTTCCCTATGCGGACCGGCGGATTGAAATCAATCCCACTACTTACGACTATGTAAACAGAGGCCTGATGTATATGACAGCCAACCATCTGGAAGAGGCTCTTGCAGACTTTTTAAAGGCGGGAGAACTGGCAGAAGAAAATCAGTTTGCCTGGGCCAATGTTGCCTGCGTTTACAAAAAAATGAGGCAGTACGATAAGGCGCTGTACTATATAAAAAAGGCCATCAGCCTGATGGAATCCGAACCCACTACCTATTTTTACGAGACCCTGGGACGCATTTATACCTGCATGGGAGAAGACGGGAAAGCGTTAGAAGCCCATCTGGAAAACTTCAGGCGGTATCCTGGAAATTATTCGGTGGCAGAGAAGGTCAGCGGCGCATACGCAAATCTGGGGCGGTATCAGGAAGCGGTTGAGATGTGGAGAAGCTTTTTCTCTTCAGATAGAGACGCAGAGTATTACGACGAAACCGCAGATCTGCTGATTCTGATGAAGGAATATAAGAAGGCAGAGGAAGCCATTGAAAAAGCCATTCCATACAGTGGAAAAGGAAAAGCGGCGCTGCGTCAGGTAGTAGCATCTCTCCACCAGAACAAACGGATGTTTTTAGGGATGTCGTTAGAAAAGGCAGTAAAGGCCTTTGAAAAGAAAAGTGGACCGGATTTTTGCACGGTAACCAAAATGACTGCTCTTTATTTCTGGCTTAAGGGAAAGAAGGAGAAGGCGGCCAAATATACCGAACTTTATCGGGAATGCCTGATGAAGGATTACGGCGGGGTTTCTGCGGAAACGGCAGAGGAAAACTGCGTGTATACCCGGATCCGGTGGTACCGTCTGGCGGTATTAAGCTTATTAGAGGGAAACATCTCTCAGGCAGAAGAGTACGGCAGAAAGCTGTCAGAATGTCATTGGTGTTCCCACTGCGATGAGCATATGTGCACGGAAGAACTGATGATAAAAGGGCTTCTTGCCTGGGCAAATGGAAAGAAAGAAGAGGCGCTGGCATTTACCGGACAGGTGTTAAAAGACTGTTCCATATTTGAGGATGCCTGCATACTCAATACGGTAATAAAAGGAGTTTAGGACATATGATAATTGGAATTGACCTGGGAACGACCAACAGCCTGGCGGCCTGCTACGGCGAAAACGGGGCGGAGATTATCCCAAACTGTCTGGGAAAACATCTGACGCCATCGGTTGTCAGTGTAGATGAAAAGGACGAAGTCTGTGTAGGAGAAACAGCCAGGGAGCGGTTGTCGTTATATCCGGATACCGTTGCAGAAGTATTCAAGCGGAGTATGGGAACTGGGCGGAAATACAAGCTGGGAACCCGTACCTTTACTCCGGAGGAACTGTCTTCCTTTGTCCTCCGGTCATTAAAAGAAGATGCAGAAGCCTACTTAGGAGAACCGGTTACAGAAGCTGTAATCAGCGTTCCTGCTTATTTTGATGACAAGCGGAGAAAGGCGACGAAACGGGCGGGAGAATTGGCCGGTTTTAAGGTAGAGCGGATCATCAGCGAGCCGACAGCCGCCGCCATTGCTTATGGCTTATACGATAAGAAAAAGGATACTCGTTTCCTGGTATTTGATTTAGGAGGCGGCACTTTTGACGTATCTATTCTAGAACTTTATGACAATATTCTGGAAGTCCGGGCAGTAGCAGGAGACAATTATCTGGGCGGCGAGGACTTTACGGAGCTGTTAGAGCGATGGTTTATTGCAGAAAAAAAGCTGGATGTTAACACTCTGGATCGAAAGACTCTGGCGCACATCCACAAACAGGCAGAACAGTGCAAATTAAAGCTGTCTGACAGCAGGGAAGCCGTTATGCGCTGCCGGATTGGAGAAGAATACGAGGAAGCTTCCATCACCTATTCCCAGTATGAAAAAGAGTGCGCTCCGCTTTTAGACCGGATCCGCAAGCCGGTTCAGAGAAGCCTTTCTGACGCCCACATTAAGCTGTCCGATATTGACGTGGTAGTATTGGTAGGCGGCGGAACCAAATTCCAGATAGTCAGGGATTTTATCGTGCGCTTGTTTAAAAAGTTTCCTAATACCAGCATTCATCCAGACGAAGCAGTGGCGTTAGGCGCGGCCATCCAGGCGGCGATGAAGGAACGGAGAAAAGAAGTAAAAGAAGTCATTTTAACAGATGTCTGTTCCTTTACCCTGGGGACAGAGGTTGCCATCGACAGAGGAAACGGCCATATTGAACGGGGGCATTTCTGTCCGATTATTGAGCGCAATACAGTGATTCCGGCCAGCCGGACAGAGCGGTTTTATACGCTGCGGGATGACCAGGACAAGATTTCCGTTTCAGTGCTCCAGGGAGAAAGTCGCTTTGCAGACAACAACCTGCTGCTTGGAGAACTGACTATAAACGTACCGAAAAAGAAAGCAGGGGAGGAAGCGGTAGACGTTACTTATACCTATGATATTAATTCAATCCTGGAAGTAGAAGTAACGGTGATTTCCACAGGAGAAAAGAAAAAAGCCATTATTAAGGGACAGGACAATGGCATGACTGAGGAAGAAATTGCAGAACGGCTGAAAACCTTATCGTATTTAAAAATCCCGCCTAGAGAAAAGGAAGAAAATAAACTGCTGCTTCTTCGCGGAGAACGGGTTTATGAGGAAAGTATCGGACCGGACCGCCTTGCTTTGGAGTATCTGCTGCGCCGGTTTGAAGATGCTTTAGACAGCCATGATGACGGGAAAATCCAGGAAACCAGAAAAGAATTACAAGAAAAATTGACAGAATTAGAAATTTTTTGACAATAAGGACTTGTTTTTCCAGAAAAGATTGACTATAGTAGGAGAGTAGGCGTTTTATCAGCGTCTGAAACTGACAAGTCCGGCAGCAATTTAAAACCGGATTTTACAATGGTAGGAGGAAAAAATAATGAATCTGGAGAAACTGTTTCATCTGAAGGAAAACCATACAGATGTAAAGACAGAGGTTCTGGCGGGTATCACCACCTTTATGACCATGGCTTACATTCTGGCGGTAAACCCCAACATCTTGTCGGCATCCGGCATGGACAGGGGCGCGGTCTTTACGGCAACGGTTCTGGCATCCTTTATTGCAACCTGTCTGATGGCTCTGATGTCTAATTATCCTTTTGCACTGGCTCCTGGAATGGGATTAAATGCGTACTTTGCGTACACCGTTGTGCTGGGAATGGGATATACCTGGCAGATGGCGCTGGCAGCCGTATTTGTAGAAGGCCTGATTTTTATTCTGCTCTCTTTAACGAAAGTAAGAGAGGCAATCTTTAATGCCATCCCAATGAACTTAAAACACGCAGTATCCGTTGGTATTGGCTTGTTCATTACCTTTATCGGTCTGCAGAATGCAAAAATCGTAGTAAATAACGATTCCACCCTGTTAGGAATGTTTTCCTTCAGAGGTTCCCTGGACGCCGGTACCTTCCAGACAGAAGGAATTACCGTACTGCTTGCATTAATCGGTATTATCATTACCGCAGTTCTTCTTGCAAAAAATGTAAAAGGCAATATTTTATGGGGAATTTTGATTACCTGGGTACTGGGAATTATCTGCCAGTTCTTAGGAATCTACGTGCCGGACGGAACCGCCTGGTTCAGCCTGCTTCCAGATTTTTCCAACGGAATCTCTGTTCCAAGCGTTATGCCAACCTTTATGCAGATGGATTTTGCCCTGGTATTTTCCGGCGACTTCCTGATTATCATGTTTGCATTCCTGTTTGTAGATATGTTTGATACCTTAGGAACCTTAATCGGCGTAGCTTCCAAAGCAGATATGTTAGATAAAAACGGACAGCTTCCAAGAATCCGCGGCGCCCTGTTAGCAGATGCAGTGGGAACTTCTGTAGGAGCTGTTTTAGGAACTTCTACTACCACAACTTTCGTAGAAAGTTCCGCAGGCGTATCTGTAGGCGGCCGTACCGGACTTACCAGCCTGGTAACCGCTCTGCTGTTTTTAGTATCCCTGTTCCTGTCTCCGATTTTCCTCGCAATTCCATCCTTTGCAACGGCTCCAGCCCTGGTAATCGTAGGATTTATGATGCTGACCTCGATTGTAAAGATTGACTTCAGCGACTACACCGAAGCAATCCCATGCTTCATTGCCATTATTGCAATGCCATTTATGTACAGCATTTCCGAGGGAATCGCAATGGGCGTAATTTCCTATGTAGCAATCAATCTGATTTCCGGAAAAGCAAAAGAAAAGAAGATCAGCGTGCTGATGTACATTCTGGCAATTCTGTTTGTATTGAAGTATGTTCTGATTTAATGCTAGAAAAATGCCTCTGCTTTGCAGCTGAAATGCGGCTGGAGCAGAGGCGTTTTTTAATTATAATTAGAGAAAGTGAAATGAAAGGATTCTATATGAAAACACTTGTATTAGCGGAAAAACCTTCGGTTGGAAGAGATATTGCCAGAGTGCTGGGATGCACCAGGCAGATAGACGGCGCCATTGAGGGAAAGGATTACGTGGTTACCTGGGGATTGGGCCATCTGGTAGAACTGGCCGATCCGGAGGAGTACAGCGACGATTACAAAGAGTGGAAGATGGAGGTACTTCCCATGATTCCATCCCCCTTTAAGCTTACCGTTATCCGTCAGACTGGAAAACAATTCCGGGCAGTAAAAAACCAGCTGTTCCGGAAGGACATAGACCAGATTGTGATTGCCACAGATGCCGGAAGAGAGGGAGAACTGGTAGCACGGTTGATTTTAGAAAAGACCGGATGCAGAAAGCCGGCCAGAAGATTGTGGATTTCTTCGGTTACGGATAAGGCAATCTGGGAAGGTTTTGCACAGTTAAAGGACAGCAGGGAGTACGATAATCTGCGGGATGCGGCAATGTGCAGGGCAGAGGCAGACTGGCTGGTGGGAATCAATGCGACCAGAGCGCTGACTTGTAAGTACAATGCCCAGCTTTCCTGCGGCCGTGTCCAGACTCCGACACTGGCAATCATTGCAAAGAGAGAGAAGGAAATCAAAGAGTTTAAACCCCAGTCCTATTATGGACTGAAAGGAAAATTTGCCGGCCTGTCCTTTGTCTGGCAGGATGGAGAAAGCAAAAGCAGACGTACCTTTGATAAAAAGAGGGCGGAACGCCTTCTTGCAGAATTAAAGGGAAAAAATGCGATTATCAGGGAAATTCGGAAAAACCGGAAAACCGTTCCGGCTCCTTTGTTATATGATTTGACCGAACTTCAAAGAGAAGCCAACCGAAAGTACCAGTATTCAGCAAAAGAAACCTTAAATATCTGCCAGCGTCTGTATGAAAACCATAAGGTACTGACTTATCCCAGAACAGATTCCAGATATTTAAGCAGCGATATTCTTCCAACTATTAGGGAACGTTTAAAAGCCTGTGCAGTAGGGCCTTACCGGAAACTGGCCGGTCGTCTGGCTGGTCAACCCCAAAGTGAAAAAGCCGGTTATATCAATAACGGAAAGGTATCGGATCACCATGCGATTATTCCAACGGAACAATTTGTCCAGTTAGACCATATGACGATTGATGAGAGAAGAATTTACGATCTGGTGGTGCGCCGGTTCCTGGCTGTCCTGCATCCAGACTGCGAATACGAAGAAATAAACATTACTGCTGCAGTCGAAGGGGAGATATTTACGGCTTCTGGAAAACGAGAGATTCAAAAAGGCTGGAAAGAAGCGTATGAAGAAGAACCGCTTTTTTTGCCGGAAAGAGACGGAGATCCTGACAGAAATCTGGCAGAACTGGAACAACTGGTAAAAGGAGATACGTTAGAAGCCTCTGGTCAGGAAAATCTTTCAATAACAGAAGGAAAGACAACGCCGCCGCCCTATTTTACAGAAGCAACTCTGCTTTCTGCCATGGAAAATCCGTCTGCCTACATGGAGACAGCAGATGAGGAGGAGAAAAAAGCAATGGCAAAGACCCTGGGAGAAACTGGCGGTCTGGGAACTGTTGCCACCAGGGCAGATATTATTGAAAAACTGTTTCATTCCTTTTTGCTGGAAAAGAAGGGGCAGGAAATTCATCTGACCCAGAAGGCAAAACAGCTTTTAGAACTGGTTCCGGAAGAACTGCGCACTCCGGAGCTGACTGCCAGATGGGAAAGCCGGCTGACTGCCATTGCAGACGGCAGGGAAAAGCGGAATGCTTTTATGGAAGACATAAAAAACTATACCAATACCCTGATTGAAGAAATTAAAACCGGAGAAGGAAGCTTCCGCCATGATAATCTGACTAATAAAAAATGTCCGGTCTGCGGAAAACGCCTGCTGTCCGTAAAAGGGAAAAACAGTGAAATGCTGGTGTGCCAGGACAGGGAATGCGGGTATCGGGAGACGGTTGCAAGAACCTCAAATGCCCGCTGTCCAAAATGCCACAAAAAAATGGAACTCCGGGGAAACGGTGATGCAAAGATCTTTGTATGCAAATGCGGTTACAAAGAAAAATTATCCTCCTTTACCGAACGCCGTAAAAAAGAAGGAGCTGGAGTATCCAGAAAAGATGTGGCCAAGTACCTCAACGGGCAGAGAAAAGAGGCAGAAAAGGCAGTTAATTCCCCGTTTGCAGATGCATTTGCCAAGTTAAATTTAGATAATCATTAGAATCTGACAAAATTGACAACATTTCGTAAGAATTATTTTAAGATTATTCTGGAAATTTGTGCTATAGTTAATACACAAGAAAGGAAAAATAAAAATACATTGTAAATTTGTATAAAGTGAATGGGTAAAGGAGGTTTTTTTATGAAAAAGAGACAGGTATTAGCATCTATGGTAGGAGCGTTTTTATTAAGTTCCGCAGCAGCGATGAGCGTATTTGCAGCAGGCTGGTCCCAGCAGTCCAACGGACAGTGGTGCTATCTGGAAAATGACGGCAGCAAGGCTACCGATGCATGGAGAAAGAGCGGAGACAACTGGTTTTATTTAGACAGCTATGGCAACATGACAGTAAATCAGTTAATTGATGATACCTATTATGTAAATGAAGCTGGCGCCATGGTTACCAATGCGTGGAAAGAACTTCCCAATGATGACTGGGATGGCAGCGGCACGGTATGGTATTACTTTACAGACAGCGGCAAGGCAGTAAGTGACGGTTTAAGAACCATCAACGGTCAGAAATACTACTTTGAAGGCAACCATATGAAGACCGGATGGCAGGATGTTAACGGAAGGAATTATTACTTTAAGAGCAGCGGCGCTATGGCTACCGGCTGGGAATACATTACTCCAACCGATGATTACGACAGCTGGAGCGAGCCGGAGTGGTATTACTTCTCATCTACCGGCCAGATGTCTGTTTCCAGAGAACAGAAAATCAATGGCGAGACGTATGTATTTGACAGCGAAGGACGGATGTTAACCGGATGGATTGACAACGATCGCTATACCTCTTCAAAATTCAGCGATGTAAGCGGAGCGGCGGACTTAAGATATCACGGTGAAGACGGAACCGGAGCCAATGGCTGGAAATATTTAACCAATGCAGACAACAGTGAAGACGGCTGGTATTATTTCTTCAATGGCCGTGCTTACAGTACCGAGTATAAGGGCAAAAAATTAAATGACTATTACGCTTTGGCAAGCATCAACAGCAAAACCTACTGTTTCCGCAGAGACGGACGGATGTATACCGGACTGCTGGAACTGAACGACGGAAGAAAGTTCTACTTTGACGAAAGCGGTGCGATGAAGACTGGCCGTGTAGTTGTAAATGACGAAAACCACGATAATGAAGTGTTCTACTTTACATCCAGCGGTTCTTTAGGTTCAAAAGGCGATGGCGTAACCGGCGTTAAGAATGGATACCTGTATGAGGAAGGCGCTCTGGTTCACGCAGAAGAAGGCATGAAATACCAGATTGTGGAAGTTGACGGGGCTCAGTATATGGTAAATGAAGCCGGAAAGGTTAAGACCAGCGGTACCGTTCGTGATGGCGACGGCGTAAAATATAAGATTACCAAGGCTCAGGGCGAAGGCTACAATATCGAAATCGTACAGGAAGATTAATCTTGACAATTTTGACTTCCATGCTATAATGAGGATTATCAGAATAGATTAACACGCAGATGGGAAGAGTAAGGAATCTAAGTGTTCAGAGAGGGATACAGATGGTGTGAGTATCCTGCACAGAGGACTCCCCAAGACCACCCCGGAGTGTCCCCTAATCGGGAACGGTGATTCCGTTATCATCAGGACATAAGAGGTTTGAGTCAGAGACTCATTCAAAAAGGGTGGAACCGCGATTGTACAATCGTCCCTTGCTGTACTGTTTGGTACAGCAAGGGATTTTTTATTTCGTAGGAGATTGCGTCCTGTGACATAAAAAATGTTCCGATCTGATGCTGTCAAAAGGAGAGATTACCATGAAGATTACATTAAAAGACGGCTCTGTAAAAGAGTACGCACAGCCAATGTCCATTATCGACATTGCAAAAGATATTAGCGAAGGACTGGCAAGAGTAGCCTGTGTCGGCGTTGTAGACGGGGAGACCGCTGATCTCCGTACGGTACTGGATAAAGACTGCACATTAAGCATCTGCACTTCCAGCGATCCGGAAGGTCTGGCAGCGCTGCGCCATTCTGCCAGCCATGTACTGGCCCAGGCAATCAAGCGTTTATATCCGGCAACCAAGCTGGCAATCGGCCCGTCTATTGCAGATGGTTTCTACTACGACGTAGACCCGGAGACCACCTTTACTGCAGAAGATATGGAAAAGATCGAAGCAGAGATGAAGAAGATTGTAAAAGAAGCATTCCCAATCAAGCGTTTTACTCTGCCGAGAGAAGAAGCCATTGCATTTATGAAAGAACGTCAGGAGCCATATAAGGTAGAACTGATTGAAGACTTACCAGAAGGCGAAGAAATCAGCTTCTACGAGCAGGGTGAGTTTGTAGATCTGTGCGCAGGCCCCCATTTAATGAATACCAAGGACTTAGGAAAGGCCTATAAGTTAATGAATCTGGCTGGCGCTTACTGGAGAGGCAGCGAGAAGAATAAGATGCTGACCCGTTTCTACGGTACTGCATTTGGCAAGAAGGCAGAACTGGAAGCTTACATTACCATGATGGAAGAGGCTAAAAAGCGTGATCATAGAAAGCTGGGCAAGGAACTGGGCTTATTTATGATGCATGAAGCAGGACCAGGCTTCCCATTCTTCCTTCCAAAGGGCATGGCATTAAAGAATACCCTGTTAGACTACTGGAGAGAGATCCACAAAAAAGCCGGTTATGTAGAAATTGCCACCCCGATTATTTTAAACAGAAGCTTATGGGAGACTTCCGGACACTGGGCACATTACAAAAACAATATGTATACCACTGTCATTGATGAAGAAGATTATGCTGTAAAGCCGATGAACTGCCCGGGTGGTATTCTGGTATATGCTTCTGAGCCTCGTTCCTATAGAGATCTGCCTCTTCGTTTAGGCGAACTGGGTCTGGTTCACCGTCACGAGAAATCCGGTCAGCTTCATGGTCTGATGAGAGTCCGCTGCTTTACCCAGGATGATGCCCATATTTTTATGACTCCGGATCAGATTAAGGACGAGATTAAGAGAGTTGCAAACCTGATTAACGACGTATACTCTCTGTTAGGATTTAAGTATCACGTAGAACTGTCTACCAGACCGGAAGACTCAATGGGAAGCGATGAAGACTGGGAGACTGCAACCGAAGGCTTAAGAAGCGCGTTAGACGAACTGGGACTTCCGTATGTAGTAAATGAAGGCGACGGCGCATTCTATGGTCCTAAGATTGACTTCCATCTGGAAGACTCCATCGGAAGAACCTGGCAGTGCGGTACCATCCAGTTAGACTTCCAGCTTCCTCAGAGATTCGAACTGGAATACATGGGAGCAGACGGAGAAAAGCACCGTCCGATTATGATTCACCGTGTATTATTCGGTTCTGTTGAACGTTTTATCGGAATCCTCATCGAGCACTTTGCAGGTGCATTCCCGACCTGGTTAGCTCCGGTTCAGGTAAAGGTACTGCCGATTTCTGATAAATTTATCGACTATGCTGACTCTGTAGCAGCAAAATTAAATGACGCTGGCATCCGTACAGAGGTAGATACCCGTTCTGAGAAGATTGGATATAAGATTCGTTCCGCTCAGATGGAAAAAATTCCTTATATGCTGGTAGTAGGCCAGAAGGAAGAGGA
This sequence comes from uncultured bacterium, assembly GCA_905215625.1. GTDB lineage: Bacteria > Bacillota > Clostridia > Lachnospirales > Lachnospiraceae > UMGS1370. The sequence continues at coordinate 25,637 of CAJMQQ010000003.1, read as the reverse complement.
AGAGGGCGTTGTTTCCGTAAGAAGCCGTTTTGCAGGCGATGAAGGCCAGAAGGAATTAAGCCAGTTTATGGAAGCAATTCAGGAAGAGATTGCCTCTAAAGTAATCCGTCAGGCAGAGAATAAAGAAGAAAAGTAATGAATATGAAACAAAAAAGACTGTTTTACCTGGATGTGATTCGGGCAGTCTGCGCAGTAATGATTGTAGTCTACCATTTCCCGCTGGCGATTTCCCAGCCGGTAGATTACTTTCATTCCTTCGCCAATGGCAGCTTCGGCATGATTGCAGTTTACTGTTTTTTCATGGTTTCCGGAGCTGCTCTTATGTACCGGTATCAGAATGAGGGAAAACTGAATTTAAAACAATTTTATAAAAAACGGTTTTTCAGTATCTATCCTCTGTTCTGGATCACCTATGTCATGGCCTTTTTCTGGGTGTTCTGGCAGTTGAAGGAAGTGTACCGGATTATCCCGACAAAGGCGATTTTCTGGTCTGTTATCGGGCTGGACGGCTGGCTGGCGCATCTGGTTCCTACTTTTTACATGGTAGGAGAATGGTTTTTAGGAAGCATTATTATCCTGTATGCATTATTTCCGCTTTTACGGGTATGGTATCAGAAAAACCGGCATATTCTTCTGGCAGTCTCCCTGCTTGCTGCATTGTGGCTGTTTTCAGCCAATCCGTTTCCAATGGAGATTAAGCAGAATCCCATTACCGGAATTTTTTATTTTGTCCTGGGAGCCTGGCTGGAAGAATCCCGTCAGAAGATTTCGGAAATGAAGCCAAATGCGCTTCCCTATATCTGGGCGGTCAGCGCGGCAGGTGTGGTTCTCTGGATTTTTATACCTATGACCAATGGAGTGGGACAGTTTGGAAGAGAAGTGTCTTTTTTGATTTTCAGCGTGATTTTTTATCTGTTCTGGATGGGAACTTCTGTCTGGCTGGAAAAAACCGGGGCGTTAAAACGCGGCATCAGCCGTCTGGCCGCCGTAAGTTATGGCGTATTTTTGACCCACCATGTAGCTGCCCAGGTGATTACCGGACACTTTGCTGGAACTGCGCCAAGCACCAGGGAAATTTTTACCATGCTTTTGATGACCTTTGCTTTGACCTGGATTTGGACCATTGCAATTTATAAAATCGAGGCGTACATAAAATCATTTTTTTAAGACATACTAACTTTGTCAATTCAAAAAAAGGCCTGTAGGCAAGGAGGAAATGATGATGACAAAGTTAGATTGTAATGTAACCAGTTGTATTCACAATGCAGAAAACTGCTGCTGCAAGCAGGGGATCGTGGTAGAAGGACAGACGGCAAAAGACAAATGCGATACCTGCTGCGGAAGTTTTGATGAAAATACAGGAGATTCTTTTAAAAACCTGTTTAAGACACCGGAAACCCGTCTGGAAGTCAACTGCGAAGCAGTAAACTGTATTTATAACGAAGAACGCCGCTGTGCGGCAGAACACATCGGTATCGGCGGCGGTAAGGCAAGCAGCGCCAGCCAGACCGAGTGCACCAGCTTTAAGGCGAAATGAGATTTATAAAATAAGAAGTTACAAAGTTACAAGTAAGAAGCCAGTCTGGGCAGCAGGATTAGATGCTGTCCGGGCTGGCTTTTTGGCTGATGGGGAGAGAATCTGCAAAATCTTTCAGCACTTTCTGAAAGAGGCCTAGAGTTTCTGGTGAAAGTTCCTTAATGGTGGAAAACATTTGAGAAAAGGAACGTTCATATACACATTTGGAATACTGCTCATAGGTATTAAGTCCTTTTGGAGTTACAGTTAAGTATAAATTTTTTTTATTGTCATTTCGGTGTTCTTTTATAATGCATCCCTTTTCTACTAATTTAGAAACATTGTTGGAAAATGCGCCTCTGGTAATTCCAAGACGTTTTGCTACATCGCTCATTTTTTCATCACGTTCTTCTAAAAGATACTCAATAATTTGAATCTCGTGGGCTGTGATTTTTACATCAGAATTAAAATACATAGGCGTAGAAAATGAAATAGCAGACCGATTGCACAGGTAGATAATCTGCTCCACAAATTCACGGTATTCTCCCATCCATTTTAGTTGCATGAAATCCCTCTTTTCTGAATATTCTGTCTTTTATTATATCTAAAAGCCTTTTTTTCGTCAAGAAAAACGCAGTAGATGAAATAGCGTCTACTGCGTTTTAAAGAGAGATAATTATTGGATAAAGGTATAGTGGAAGCAGGTATTGCCAACCACAAACCAGGTCATTAGGAATGTGTTGAGGAAGGTGCCTAAGTATATAGTTCCTGTTCTTTCATAGAATTTTCGTCCATAAATAGCAGCCAGCGGAAGGAGCACTACCATGGGATAAATGACGACGCAGGCTAGGAATTTATCTACGCCAAATTCATACCATACCATATAACCGTTTGCTACTACATAAGCATAGTTAAGAAGTAAAAATAAAGTAATTCCGAAACCGTTGACAATGGCGCATAAGGCCAGGTTTTTTCCGTTGCTCATTCCTTTCATCCGACCGGAGTTTACCATCATGGAATTTGCCAGATAAAAACCGAAGAATATGAAACAGTAACATATCCATGCAAATATTTGAGAGGGAGTCATAACTCGTCCAGCCAGTACCCACATACGGAAGTCTGAGCCTGCGAAGAAAAAGACAGATATTACGTCCAGCAGGTAACCAAAAGCACAAACCAGAAATGCCAGAAGAATGGTTTTGCCTAGATTCTTTTTATTAATAACGAGTCCCATTTCCTGTGAGAAGCCCCTTTTGCTGCCTTTTTGGAACCAGGTATATTTTATGAACAGAATACCAATGGCAATTAATCCATTACAAAGAGCCCAAATACCGATTCTGGTTGCTTTTTCTTGACTGAAAAACCAACTCCAGGGGATGACACCTTTTTCGCCTGCATATGAGGTGGGAGCTCCAGCTAGATCAAAAAGTGGTATAAACGTAATAACAGGAATTAGAACCAATAATGCAGTAGTAATCCAGTAACCTTTATCTTTTATGGAAATAACTGGATCGGCAGGAGTACCTTTTAATGACACAAAGAAAGGACTGTCCAGTAAAATAAGAGTAAGAGGATAGAGGAGTACTAGCATGGCTGCCAAGGCAATTCCATTGGCAAATTCTTTTATGGGCCATAAAAATGAAGAAGAATCAATGGGAGCAGCTCCTTCGTTCAATTCACCACAATTGTATCCCATGGTTTGGCTTAAAAAATCCACTACAAAAGAGGTTGTGTGAGTCGAAAAATGGTTTCCTGCATGCACTTCATAGGGCTGGGTAATTGCACGAAGCCGATGTTCTTTGGCTGCTTGTACAAAAGCAGGATCAAGAGGATCTTGACTGTCAAACTCTCCAATTAAAGTACTGGCAACAGGTGTACTGGTAGAAGAAGTATTAATTTGATACCAGGTACGGCGCTGTACTGTTTCATCTCCGGTTTCAAACAGGCTTCGGGCTACGGTAGTAGATGGAATTTCAAAAGAACTGTTGATACCATCCTGGGCTGCGGAAAACATGAGCCAGGAATTTTCTTCATACATTCCGATGGATACGCCTACATTGGCCTGGACATCGCGCCATACAGGATGGCCGGCAACCATTACTTCATGGGCTTGCATTAATGAGGCAAATCCTGGGCCTGAACCCATAAAGACCTCTGCGAAAGGCCGTTTCGCATATTGAACTTCAATTTCCTGCTTTCTGGTATCATAGATTCCTTTTTTGTAGTCATCTAGGTTTTCGGCAACAGAGTCAGGATTTTGTTCTGAAACATCCTGAGCTGTAACAGAAACGCCAAGTTCTTCAGAAAGCATATTTAGAAGAAGATCTTCTTTTGTGTAGAAACCACTAAGAAGAGCTGTTGCATTTCCAGTATTCATGCCGCCCATGGAATGGGCTACATAGGCGATTCGGGAATGGTCAATATAGGGAAGAGAGAGCATATAATTGTAGGCATCAATCGCTCCATTAATACTGCCGGAATTAGAAGGATCATCATTTTTTAAAACTGGATCCGAATTTCCATGTCCGTACATATTCATTGAAAAGACTACGAATCCTCTGCGAGACAATTCAATAGCATTTGGATCTTGCATTTGGTTACTGTTTAAATAACCATGACATAAAATAACAGCAGGGCGGAGGGAAGCATACTCTCCATTTTCATCGATAGAAAGAGCATCTTTAGGAATATACATTTCTCCACTGAGAACGCCACCTCGCATAGCTACATTTACTTCCCGTACTAGTACATTTCCAAAATTGGTTTTGATAAGGGCAGATAAAATGCCGCATATTAGGATGATAACAATGCAGATACTTAAAATACGATAAGATTTTTTGGGAGAACTCATTGAAAACCTCCTGACTTTCACTTATGGTAATAAACACGATAGAACAATTTTGCGCATAAATTGTTTTTGAGTACAACAATATTATGAAGCTGGTTGTAAAAAATGTCAATAACTAAACTGTTTAGAAAGTTAATTTTAGATAATATACACAAAAATAATTATGGAAATTGTGAAAAGTGAATAATTGTATTATGGTAAAACAAAATAGAAAGTCTATAAAGTATGGGACTGGCTTAAAAGATGAGACTGTGATATATGGATGCCGTTGACGACGAACTTAAACAATAGTAGAATAATTGAATCAGACAAAGATATTATATAAATAGTTTGTGTAAGAACTTTTTTGACAGTGAGGAAAATGACAAAGATGACAGTATACTGTGGCAGCTATATGCCAATTGAAAATCCTGAAATCCGTATTGGAAGAAATACAAAGGACTTTGGAACTGGATTTTACTGCACAATTATAAAAGAACAGGCACAGCGGTGGGCAAAACGATATGATACAAAAATTGTGTCTATTTATGATGTGCGTTTGAATTCTGATTTGCAAATAAAAGAATTTAAAGAAATGACGGATGAATGGCTGGATTTTATTATTAATTGCAAAAGCGGTAAGAAACACTCGTATGATATTGTAATTGGGGCAATGGCAGATGACCAAATTTATAATTATGTATCTGATTATATGGATGGAAGCATTACAAGAGAGCAGTTCTGGGTATTGGCGAAATTCAAATACCCAACACATCAAATTAATTTCTGTACAAAGGAAGCACTAAAATGCCTGGAATACAGGGGATTTGAGGAGGTTTTGTAATGGGAAATGTAGGGAGAGAATCAGCAAAAGATAATGATTTATTTTTTACCTGCAGTCTGATAGATTATATAGCGAGAAAGACAAAAAATACAAGAACGAGTGTTATTTGGAAAATAAAGTGATTTAATGATTAGGTTGTAAATATATTCACTGATTTAAAAATGGTTAAATTCAACCGAAAAATCAATCGTAAAAATTTGCGATTGATTTTTCGCGTATGGAAAGGTGCATGGCTGAACTGTTATCCAAACAAATGATAAAATCATAAAATAGAAAAATTGCCCTTGACAAACCTGTTCATCCATAGTATACTACTAAAAGTTGTGAAAGCAACAGACAGGAAAGCAGGTATCCGCCTCACCTCGGCACGAGTCAGTGACCCAGGTTCATAACAGACTACATAAGCTGATATTGAGTTGTTTTGCAGTGCTTGGTAGCGTATGATGGGTGGATAGATGATTGTCTATCTGCTTTTTTTATATCTGTCATCCAGTATGGCAGATGTTCCCAATTCTTATCATATCATATATTATATGGAGGTGTACGACCATTAGCGAGTTAATGATTAACGAACAAATTAGAGACAAGGAAGTCCGGCTGATTGGAGAAGACGGAAGTCAGCTTGGCATTATGTCCGCAAAAGAAGCTTTTCGGATGGCACAGGAGGCTGAGTTAGACCTGGTAAAGATTGCGCCTACTGCAAAGCCGCCGGTATGCAAGATTATCGATTACGGAAAGTACCGTTACGAGCTGGCTCGTAAAGAAAAGGAAGCGAAGAAGAAGCAAAAGGTAATCGAGATTAAGGAAGTTCGTTTATCCCCGAACATCGACACCAATGATTTGAATACAAAGATGGGAGCTGCAAGAAAGTTCCTGGAAAAGGGCGATAAGGTCAAGGTAACCTTGCGGTTCCGCGGCCGTGAGATGGCTCATATGTCCAAATCTAAGTATATTTTAGATGATTTTGCCCAGGGTCTGGCTGACATTGCCGCAATCGACAAGCCAGCTAAGGTAGAGGGCAGAAGTATGGTCATTTTTTTAACTGCAAAACGTTAAAATAGAACTGATTAAGGAGGAAACTACAATGCCAAAATTAAAAACAAGCAGAGCAGCAGCAAAGCGTTTCAAAAAGACCGGAACCGGTAAGCTGGTTCGCAACAAAGCGTACAAATCCCATATCTTAACTAAGAAGTCAACCAAGAGAAAGAGAAATCTTAGAAAAGATATCGTTACTGATGCTACCAACAGCAAAGTAATGAAGAAGATTTTACCATATCTGTAAGTTGACGTTGAATTAAGAAGGAGGAAATGACCGATGGCAAGAATTAAAGGCGGTATGAACGCTAAGAAGAAACATAACAGAGTGTTAAAGCTGGCTAAGGGCTACAGAGGCGCTCGTTCCAAACAGTATAGAATCGCAAAACAGTCCGTAATGAGAGCATTAACCAGCTCCTACTCCGGACGTAAGGAGAGAAAGAGACAGTTCAGACAGTTATGGATTGCACGTATCAACGCTGCAGCTCGTATCAACGGCCTGTCCTACAGCAAGTTTATGTACGGCTTAAAGTTAGCTGGTGTTGAGATGAACCGTAAGGTATTATCTGACATGGCTATCAACGATGCAGAAGGATTTGCAAAGTTAGCTGAGTTAGCAAAATCCAAATTAGCGTAACGGTTACGAATTGTTCGATAAATCGAAACGGCGAAGAGGCTGTTGTGAAATCAAGATAGAGAAATTCTGTCTTTGGTTTTGCAACAGCTTTTTTGTTAGTTTGCAAAGCGTTTTGCTGCCAATGCATCAACTTACTATATTATCAAATTAAAGCGTTGACAAGATGCAGTATCTTGTGCTATGATAACGAAAATATCTAAGAGATACAGTACACTAGACTTAGAACAGAAGTAGAATCAAGAGATGGAGAGGGGTTTGGATATGTGGAAATATTTTGCAAAGCGGTTCTGCATGATGATTGTAGCGTTGTTTTTTATTATCCTGCTGACATTTCTGATCATGCACTCCGTACCAGGCGGGCCTTTTACCAGCAATAAAAACGTTTCTGCCGAAGTAGAGGCAGCGTTAAATGCAAAGTACAATCTGGATGCACCGCTGTATGAACAGTTTTTCGATTATCTAGGCGGTGTGGTGAGAGGCGATTTCGGCCCTTCTTATCAGTATCGCGGCAAATCCGTCAATGACTTTATCCGTAATGGATTTCCAGTTTCCGCAAAGCTGGGTGTTGTTACCATTATTTTTGTTTTACTGACTGCAATTCCTATGGGAATCCTGGCAGCGGTAAAAAATGGAAAGTGGCAGGACATGGCCATTATGGCAGTTGCCACCATTGGCGTTACGATTCCTTCTTTTGTCATTGCGTCGGTGTTGATCTACATATTCTCGTTCCGACTGAACTGGCTGCCGACTTACGGTGTAGATACCTGGAAAGGTTACATTCTTCCGGTAATTGCTCTGGGCGGTTACTCTATCAGCTATATTGCCCGCCTGATGCGGTCCAGTCTGTTGGAAGTGATGGGACAGGATTATATCCGTACCGCCAGGGCGAAAGGCCTTTCCGAGACAAAAGTAATTTTGCGTCACGCCATGAGGAATGCACTGATACCAGTTGTTACGGTGCTGGGGCCAACCATAGCGGGACTGCTGACCGGAAGCTTTGTAATTGAAAAGATTTTTGCCATTCCAGGTCTGGGCGTACATTTTGTAAACAGCGTATCCCAGCGGGATTATACCACGATTATGGGCGTTACCATTTTTTACGCCACCTTCTTGATGGCCATGATTTTTATAGTAGATATATTCTACTGTCTCATTGACCCGCGAATCAAATATGAATAGGCAGGAGAGAGAAAATGGAACAGAAATGGGAATTACTTTCCTCAACCAATGAGGATCGAGAGAAAATCTGGGGAAAAAACAGAACCTTTGCGGGAGACGTCTGGTTCCGGTTCCGTAAGAAACCGACCGCCATTGCAGGATTTGTCATTATCCTGATGCTGATGGTATTTTCGATTGCAGGCCCCAGTTTTACGGATTACAATTATTCTACCCAGAATTTGGAGGTTGTAAACATTCCGCCTTTGATGAAGGTATTTCAAACGCCGGATAACAATGGCCATCTCTACATTACCCAGTCCTTGAAAGTGCTGTATGTCAATCCGGACGGTACACTGGGAGGGCAGTTAAAAAAGGTGCGCAGTGAAGATGACCAGATGATGACGATTTTTGATTACAATGGAAGAGAAGTTGCTCTTTATTACGGCCAGAAGCCTTATGTGATCGCAGATCAGGAGACAAAGGTTATTTATCCGTCAGAACGTATCTGGAACAAGTCCTATCTTTTGGGAACCGACGCGCTAGGAAGAGACATTCTGACCCGTCTGATGTACGGAACCAGGGTTTCCCTGCTGGTAGCTTTTGTGGCGGCGGCAGTGAATATGGTAATCGGGATTCTGTACGGCGGGATTGCCGGTTATGCAGGTGGAAACGTGGACGCGGTTATGATGCGTATTGTCGATATTATCAGCACAATCCCTCTTACTCTGTATGTGATTCTGATTATGGTGCTTTTAGGAGACGGTCTTACTAGTATTATTATCGCTCTGGGAAGCGTATACTGGGTAGATATGGCTCGGGTTGTCAGAGGCCAGGTGTTAAGCTTAAAAGAGCAGGAATTTGTTATGGCGGCCAGAACCATTGGCTCTTCGACGAAAACCATTCTACTGGAACATCTGATTCCTAATGCAATGGGTTCCATTCTGGTTACCGTAACTATGCTGATTCCATCGGCAATCTTTATGGAGGCATTTTTAAGCTATCTGGGTATTGGATTAAAGCCGCCGTTAGCAAGTCTTGGAACCATGTGCAACGATGCGGCAGAAAACTTGAGAATTTGTCCTCACCAGATGTTTATTCCGGCTTTGGTTATCTGCATTATTATGTTTGCATTTAACTTTGTGGGAGACGGTCTTCGGGATGCGTTGGATCCGAAATTGAAAAAGTAATGGGCAGGAGAGAGAAACATGGATGCGATTTTACAAGTAGAAAATTTAAAAACATCGTTTTTCACCAGCAATGGGGAAGTGCAGGCGGTGCGCGGCGTCAGCTTTTCTGTCAATAAAGGTGATATTTTAGGAATCGTAGGAGAGTCTGGCAGCGGAAAAAGCGTTACGTCCATGTCTATATTGAAGCTGTTGGCAGATACCGGACGGGTAAAGGAAGGAACTATCCTGTTTGAAGGACAGGATTTGGCAAAGTTCAATAAAACCCAGATGAGAAAAATCCGCGGCGGGAAAATTTCTATGATTTTCCAGGATCCCATGTCTTCGTTAAATCCCCTGATTCCAGTGGGAAAACAGGTAGCAGAGATGCTGAAGGAACATCATAAGGATATGGGAAAAGAGGAACAGAAAAAAGAGGTTTTAGAACTGTTTTCCAGAGTCCGGATACCGGAGCCGGAGAAACGGTACAATTCTTACCCTCACGAGTTTTCCGGCGGTATGCGGCAAAGAGTGATGATTGCCATGGCGCTGGCTAACAAACCGGATTTGCTGATTGCAGATGAACCGACGACGGCGTTAGACGTGACTATACAGGACCAGATTTTAAAACAGCTTCGGGGCCTGCAGAAAGAGTTCGGAACCAGCATTATGTTTATTACCCATGATTTAGGGGTAGTTGCAGAACTGTGTACCAGAGTAATTGTTATGTACGGCGGTCTGATTATGGAAGAAGCTTCCATTGACGATATTTTTGAAAATCCCAGACATCCCTATACATTGGGACTTTTGGAATCGATCCCCAGACTTGGTCAGGATAAGAAAAAGCGGCTGACCCCGATTCCAGGTTCTCCGCCGGATATGACCAATCCGCCAAAGGGCTGCCCGTTTGCTCCCCGCTGTCCATATGCCAGAAATATCTGCGCCAACGAGTGTCCGGATTTTACAGAAGTGGGAGAAGGGCACCGATCCCGCTGCTGGCTCTTAGACAAAGATGCGCCCAGCGATCATAACCCGTTTGCAAAACAGTAAAAAAGGAAGAGAAGATTATGAGTCAATCACAGATTGTATTGGAGGTTTCCAACCTGACCAAACATTTTAATGTGGGAAGTTCAGGAAAACAGGTGGTTCATGCAGTGGATGGCGTCAGCTTCCGGCTGGAACGAGGAAAGACCCTGGGACTGGTAGGAGAGTCAGGCTGCGGCAAATCCAGCTGCGCCCGTACGATTATCCGTATTTATGAGCCTACGTCAGGGAAAATCATATTAGATGGGGAAGATATTACCGAATACAACCAGAAAAAGCTGCAGCCTATCCGCAAGAAAATGCAGATGATTTTCCAGGATCCGTATGCTTCGTTAAACGCCAGAATGACAGTCAGGGATATTATTGCAGAGCCGTTGATGGCTCATCATATCGTAAAGAAAAAAGAAGATGCCAATGAGCTGGTCTATCCTATGCTGGAGCGGGTAGGACTTACCAAAGAACACGCCAACCGCTATGCCCATGAGTTTTCCGGTGGTCAGAGACAGAGAGTCGGAATTGCGAGGGCGCTGATTCTCCAGCCGGATCTGGTAATCTGCGATGAGCCGATTTCTGCCCTGGACGTTTCCATCCAGGCTCAGGTAGTCAACTTGTTAAAAGATTTTCAGGAAGAAAAGGGAATTTCTTATTTATTTATTGCCCATGATTTGTCCATGGTGCGCTATGTCTCCGATGATGTAGGCGTTATGTATTTAGGACAATTAGTGGAAGTTTGTGAAGCTGATGAGATTTACTCCCATCCCCTTCACCCCTATACCAAAGGTCTTCTGGGAAGTATCCCCATTGCAAACCCCAGGCTTGCCAGGGAAAAGGAAAAGAGCAGTATTGAGGGCGACATTCCAAGTCCGATTAATCCGCCTTCCGGATGCCGGTTCCACACCCGCTGCCCTTATGCAAAGCCAATTTGCAGCCAGGCAGCTCCTGAATTGAAAGAGGCGGCGCCGGGCCATATGGTAGCCTGTCATTTATATTAGTTTACAGAAATGGTTCAGGGTTATCCCCTTTCCAATATTCATCTCAATAAGGAGGAGAGATTATGAAGAAGAAATTAAGTCTTGTATTGGCACTTGGACTGGTATGCAGCACTGTTTTAACTGGCTGCGGCGGCGGAAATGCTGAGACCCAGCCACAGACCATCGCAGCTCCGACTACAGAAGCAGCGACAGAGGCAGCCACGACAGAGGCGGCTCAGGCAGAAACAGAAGCAAACGGTGCACAGGAAATGGTATTTGTGCTGAGTAATGAGCCGGACGGTATTGATCCTGGCGTTACCAACAACTCCTTTGCTTCCACTTTTTTAGTCAACTGTTTTGAAGGACTGGTTACTTATGATGCTACCGGTACAGTTGTTCCGGGCAATGCAGAAAGCTGGGACATCAGCGAGGACGGAACCGTCTATACCTTCCATTTAAGAGACGGTTTAAAATGGAGCGACGGTACTGACCTGACAGCAGAAGACTATGTATATGCCCTGCAGCGTGTATTAAATCCAGAGACAGCGGGACAATATGTAGATATTGTGACTGCATATGTGAAAAATGCAAAAGAATACTATGCAGGCGAAGCAACCGCAGAAGAATTAGGCGTAAAAGCAGTGGATCCCCAGACGCTGGAAATTACCTTGATCCAGCCGACTTCGTTCTTTATCGATCTTCTGACCATGTGGGTATTTGATCCGGTTCAGAAAGCAACGATTGAAGCAAACGGCGATCAGTGGACTGCATCTCCGGAAACCTATGTATGCAACGGCCCGTTCAAGATTACAGAGATGAACATGGGCGAAAGCATGGTTCTGGAAAAGAATGAAAATTACTGGGATGCAGAAAATGTCACTATGGAAAAGGTTACCTTGCGTTACATTTTAGATACTTCTACCGCATTGACTGCTTATGAGTCCGGCGAGGTAGACGGCATCCGCAACATTCCGTCTTCTGACTATGCAAGATTAAAAGCAGAGAACGCAGGCATCCAGTCCGTTCCAAACTATGGTACGGTTTACTACAATATTAACTGTGAAAAAGAGCCTTATAACAACCCGTTAGTCAGAAAGGCTTTAAACCTGGCTGTTGACCGTCAGGCCATCATCGACAACGTAGTTCAGGTAGATGCAACTCCTGCCTACAACTTCTTAGCTCCAGGCTACGTAGTAGACGGAACAGACATTACCGAAGGACGTTCTGACAGAGGACTTTCTCCAAACGCAGATCCAGAGGCAGCAAAAGCCGCTTTAGCAGAAGCTGGCTATCCGGATGGCGAAGGGTTCCCAACTTTACAGCTTTCCTACTATTCTGATGATACGGTCAAGAAAGTAGTAGAGGCAATGGCAGAGATGTTAGAGACCAATTTAGGCATTGAGGTAGAGATTACTTCCAACGACTGGGCAATTTTCTATGAGAATGTCCAGAAAGGAAACTACGAAGTAGCAGCAATGGGCTGGAGTGCAGATTACACCCATCCAATGAGCTTTTTGCCGCTGTTAGTAACGGACGACGCCAACAACAACAGTTTCTACAGCAATCCGGAATATGATGCAATGGTAGAACAGATTAAGGCAGAGACCGATCCGGCAAAGGCAGTCGAACTGATCAAACAGGCAGAAGATTTGGTAATGGAAGAATATCCATTCATCAACTTGTACTATAAGGCTAACAACTTCCTGATGAAAGATTACGTAAAGGGTTATTATATGCTGTCTAACGGCAACCTGTGCTTTAAGAATGCTTCCATCAGCAAATAATAATCAATAAAACGTTTTAAGAGGAACTTCTTATGAAATGTACGATTAAAACGGAAGGATTAGGGAACATGGTCTTTGACCTGTTCCCTGATCTTGCTCCGATTACTGTGAAAAATTTTGCAGATACCGTACAATCCGGCTTTTATAATGGTTTGGCCTGGTGCCGGATTGTAAAGGATTATGTGATTCAGGCCGGTTCTCCGGACAACGATATTATGACTGACAGTGACTGGCACATTAAAGGGGAGTTTGCAGAAAACGGAATCGCCAATCCCATTCCCCATAAAAGAGGGGCGCTGTCTATGGCAAGAGACGACGGCTATGATACGGCAGGAACCCAGTTTTTTGTAGTCCATCAGGATGCACATAAGCTGGATGGCCGCTATGCGGCATTTGGACAGTTGGTGTCCGGTTTTGATGTGTTAGATCAGATTGCCTCCCAGCCAACCTATGGCTCGGACACCTGGAACAAACCAGTAAATATGCCGGTTATAACAGAAATTGTAATAGAAGAATAAAAAAGCAGCCATATTAAATAATCCGGCGGTAGTGGTAGTAAACAGGAGAAATAGCAACAGAATATCCAATACCGTACCGCCGCTTTTATCATGGAGATACTGATTCCGTTCATCTAATTCGGACTGGAGCTGTTCTTTCAGAAGCGCTCTGTTTTTTTAAAGCCGTTTGTTCTGGTAAATCCGACAGCCAATAAAAATAAGTCCGCCCCAGAAAATCAGGCTGCTGATATTGCGGGCAAAAGAGGTCATTATCCTGGAATCGCCGCCAGTTTCCCCTACAACAATCATGTAAATAAGCATGAGAACCAGAGCAAGCCATAAAAAACGAATCCGCCATTTGATTTTATCTGTATAATTCATCTTATCAAATCTGTTCATACTGCTTATCCTCCAATTCTTTATTTTCTTTTAGACAACACAGGTCTTCTACTGTTACCCCAAAAGTCAGGGCGAGCCGGTAGGCCAGCATGAGAGAGGGGTTGTATTGTCCCTTCTCAATAGAAATAATAGTTCGGGAAGAAACATGAACCAGGTCAGCCAGGTGCTGCTGGGTCATATATTATTATTAAAAATGTCCCCTGTCGGAAATGTACGCAATGTGGGGAAGAGTATTTAAATGGGATTACGCTTCAAAAAATTGAATCCATCATTGCACGTTTAAAAGATCTGCTTACAGAGGTCGCAATCGTTGATTATAATGAAGCCGCTTAATATCCGGATAATGTCTCTTTGCTATAAAAATAGACAGGAATCCTCTATAGAATTCAGTTGCGGAAATACTGATTTTTATGAAGGATTCCTGTTTTTAGTTATTAAACATCCGAAAAACCTGCCAGTGGCAACTTTTCAGATAAAGTTAAATTCGATTAAGCATCATCACAGATCCAGCTTCAAATCCCCGTCTTTAATCCATCCAAGCTTTCTGCATACTTCTCCGAAAATCCAGGTCAGCACAGCTGGAAGGACAAAGCAGACCAGAAGAATTGCCAGCCACATATTGGCGCCGCCGCCCATAGAGGTGTAAACGCCGATAGGGCCTACCAGTCCGCAGGTTCCCATACCGGAAGCAGTGTGGATGTTGGTCATCTGAAAAACAACGGTTGCAATCGGGCCGGTAACCATAGAGGCAAGAGTTGGAGGAATCCAGATTTTTGGATTCTTTACAATATTTCCCATCTGAAGCATGGACGTTCCAAGTCCCTGGGCAAGCAGTCCGCCGACGCCATTTTCACGAAAGCTTAATACGGCAAACCCCACCATCTGGGCACAGCATCCTGCTGTAGCCGCTCCGCCTGCCAGTCCGTCTAAGGTCAGGGCAATGCAGATTGCAGCACTGGAGATCGGAAGGGTCAGAGCGATACCAATCAGGGCAGAAACTAAAATACCCATAAAGAAAGGCTGCATTTCAGTAGCAGTCTTTACCATCATGCCGAAAGCATCCATGAATGCAGCTACGCCCGGGCCGACAAACTGGGCGATTAAAACGCCGGAAATAATGGTAACGCCAGGGGTAACTAAAATATCAACCCTGGTTTCTTTTGATACGATTTTTCCAAGCTCTGTTGCAACAATGGTAGCAACCAGGGCGCCTACCGGACCGCCTAATGCGTTTCCGGCAATGCCGACAGTAGCGGCAGAAAACAGAACCAACTGAGGCGCTTTTAAGGCATAGGCAATGGCAACGCCAAGTGCCGCTCCGGTAGCGCTTTTTGCATAATCTGCAATTACAATAAATGCCTGAATCTGGGTTTTGTCGCCGAGAGTGGCGAAGATTGTGCCTATCAGAAGAGATGCAAATAAACCAAATGCCATGGCACCCAATGCATCAATGAGATAGGTCTGGACGGTGATGTTGACATTCTTACGTTTTAAGAATGCTTTGACTCCTGTCTGTTCCATAGGGAATCTCCTTATATGTATTATCGTGCACACATTTGGCTTATGCCAAAGCAGTTGGTTGCATTTTACCAGCAGTTTAGAAAAAAAGCAAGTTTTTTATGATTTTTTGTTAAATAAATAACAATAACAGGAAACAAATGGACACTGAGAAAGGGCTATGATACAATAAAAATATTCTTATAAGAAGGAGGCGCCTATGAAGCAAAAAATCTGTCCGACGTGTGATGGAAAATTGAAGGGGAATTACTGCCCGTTTTGTCATAAAATTGTGAGAAAACCTGTGGAATGGGATGTCCATTATTATTTAAATGAACGTCATCCGGATTGGGAAACGGACTGCGAGTATCATTGGTCTCCGGCTGCAGAACCAGTTCCAGAGATAGGCGCATATCCAGAATTAGACCAGAAACTGGATTTTCAAGAGATAAGGCAGTCGATGCCAGATTCATATCAAGATACCAATCCTTATCAGGAAAATCCCTATCAAAGAGCGCCTGAGAAGTCATCAAAGTCCCAAAAGCCGGAAAAGGGCAGTGGAAGCCGGATTACAAAAATCGTTTTGATTGTGGTTTGCCTGTGGATTGTATTTCAAATTATGATTGTAGCCGGATCCTATGTATTTTCTGAATTATTACCCGATTTGGTATCAGAACCGCTGCCGGAGCCGGAATTTGTCGTAGAAACAGAACTGGCAGAAGAGCCTGTCTGGGCAGAAGAAGAGATTATAGAACTGACAGACGAACAGGTAATGGAAATAGGAGAGGCGTGTACGGTCTATAATCATATTCCGGCACAGGCAGGAGAATTTTCCAGTCTGGTGGAAGAATATCTGGAAGAACACTATCTGCCGGTGGCGGATACGATGGAAAGCAGCCTGAATTCGATTTATCCAGACGAGATAGATGGAAAGCCGCTGTCTTCGTATGGGAAATATTTTGCATGGTATGTGCTGGAAAAAGGAATGGAAGAAACCGATTACCGTTCCGCCGTCTATCTGAACTCGGATACAGCATCCGGGGAGATTCACTGGGTGGAAATAGAACTGGGTGACAGAAATACAGCCTATGAGATGGCTGAGTGGGCGGTTAAGACTTTGGGAGAACTGGCTGGATATTCAGAACCGCAGAAGATAGCAAAGCAGATAGGAGAAGAACTAAGAGCTTGTGAGCCAGGCGAAGAGTGGAATTTCCTGGAAGTCGGTGAGTTTGGGATTTCTATTGCAGAAATCGAAGGAAAAACTACAATTACTCTGGAAGAGGCTTACCGTCTGGAGCCGTAAATTAGTCCAGGCTAAGACAGAAGAAAAAAGAGCGTGATAAACTTGGCATAACAGAATAATTCTATCAAAGAGAAGGAGAATGATAATGGCAGGAGCAAGCTATACATTTCAGGAACATTTGATTGAACGCCAGGCAAAAGCAGAGGAAGAATTGTTAAAAGAACTGCGTTCCGGCAGTTATACCATTCAGAATCCTATTGTCCGCCCTAATTTTTATTTTATTGCTCCTCTGACTGCAGTGATTGCATTCTGCACAGAGGAAGAAACTGCGGTAACTGTAACCGTATTTGGAAAAACCAAAGAAGCCAATATTACCCATACATTCCCGAAGGCAAAGGAACACGTACTTCCGGTTATGGGACTGTATCCGGAATATACCAATCGGGTTGAGATCCGGGAGTACAGAGGGGATTCCCATATAGTTGAGATAGAAATGGGCAAGCCGGACTGTGGAAACGGTTTTCTCTATTCCGTGGATACAACTCCGGAATATATGCAGGATAACTGTATTTTCCTGACTCCGTCCAGTGGTGAAAAGGCATCTGCCTACGACTATGCAGGAGATTTAAGATGGTGCTTAAATATTAAGTGCGTATTTGACATGAAGCGTTTAAGAAACGGTCATGTGCTGATGGGAACGGATCGTCTGATTCAGATGCCTTACTATATGTCCGGACTTTATGAAATCAGCCTGTGCGGTAAGATTTACAAGGAATACAAGATTTTCGGCGGTTCCCACCACGACGCATTCGAGATGCCGGATGGAAACCTGCTGTGCTTAACCGAGGATCTGCGTTCTGATACCGTAGAAGATATGTGCGTTCTCATTGACAGGGAAACCGGCGCTATTTTAAAGACTTGGGATTATAAAGATGTGATTGAGCCAGGCTTAGGAAAGAGCGGAAGCTGGTCTGAAAGAGACTGGTTCCACAACAACGCAGTCTGGTATGATGAACATACCAATTCCCTGACGTTCTCCGGCCGCCATGTAGACGCGATGATTAATATTGATTTTGAAAGCGGAAAGCTGAACTGGATTATCGGGGATCCGGAAGGATGGCCGCAGGAGATGGTGGATAAGTACTTCTTTAAGCCAATCGGCAACAACTTCGGTTGGCAGTATGAGCAGCACGCATGCTTAATTACTCCGGACGGCGACGTTATGTGCTTTGATAACCATCACTGGGGTTCCAAGAACAAAGAAAAGTTCCTGGCAGCAAAGAACAATTACTCCAGAGGCGTCCGCTACCGCATCAATACCAAAGACATGACCATTGAGCAGGTATGGGAATACGGAAAAGACCTGGGAGCAGAATTTTTCTCTCCATATATTTCCAATGTAGAGTATTATGGAGAAGGCCACTATATGGTTCATTCCGGCGGTATCGCCTATAACAAAGACGGTGGAGTATCCGAAGCTCTGGGCGCATATGAGCCGCTGATGGGCGGAAGCATTGAGGCGATTACCGTAGAGATCTGCGATAACAAGCCGATGATGCGTCTCCATGCAAAGGGCAATTATTACCGTGCAGAAAAGATGAAGCTTTACGGCGAAAATGAAGTATTAGAATTAGGAAAAGGACAGATTGTAGGAGAGCTGGGAGTGACCAAAGAGTTTGACACCGAGATTCCGGCAGAATACAATGGAGAACTGCTTCCAGATAAATTTGCAGCAAGCATTGAGGAAGAATTTGACCGGTTTACCTTCCATGCAACCTTTGAAAAAGGCCAGCTGGCAATGCTCCTTTGCGAACAGGGAGACGAAGTTCACCGTTACTACATCTCTACTGCAGCAAGCCCTCTGAAGGCAATGTGCTGCGGCAGCTTCTTAGAGTCTGACGAGCGTGTAACTAAAACCAATGTCAATAAAATTGGATTAAAGGGAGAGTACAATATCCGCGTAATTGTAGATGATAAGAAATACGATACCGGAATTAAGATTGTCTGCTGATTAAGCCGAATAAATACAAACGGGGCCGTCCTTTTCGGACAGCCCCGTTTTCAGGATCAGGAAATTTCTTTCAGTGCCTTTTTAAACTGGTTGATAAACAGGATAACTGTAAAGACTACGGCGATGATGTCTGCTGCCGGTTCAGCCATATAAACTGCCATGGTCTGATTTTCCGGGAACAGCCTTGGCATAATAAAAATCAGCGGAATCAGAAGAATAAACTTTCTGGTAATTGCCACAGCGATGGAAGCCTTTGCATTGCCCAGGGCAGCAAAGGTAAGCTGGCAGGCCATCTGGACGCCGAAGATAAACAGGCAGGCTAGGTAAATCCGCAGGGCAGTCTGGGTAAAGTCCAGAAGCTGCGCATCTGAGGTAAACAGGGAAGCAAATACTCTTGGGAATAACATGATGCAAACCCATAATAATACCGCATAGGAAAGGCTGGATTTTAACAGCAGGGAGAAGGCAGATTTTACTCTGGAAACATTTTTAGCCCCGTAGTTATAACTGATAATAGGCTGGGCACCCTGTCCAAGTCCCTGGAGAGGAAGCATGGCGAACATCATAACGCTGGTTAAAATAGTCATAGCGCCTACGGCTACGTCGCCTCCGTATTTTAACAGAGAAGAGTTAAAGCATACAGAGATGATACTTTCGCTGGCCTGCATAATAAATCCGGACAATCCCAGGGTCAGGCTGGGAACCAGGATAGAAGCCTTTGGCATCAGGTGGCATCTGCGGATTCGTAAATTGGTCTTTTTTCCGAAGAGGAAACAAAGAACCCAGATGCATGACAGAGCCTGGGAAAGGATAGTAGCCAGCGCGGCGCCCTTTACTCCCATATGGAAACCAAAAATCAGAATCGGATCCAGAACGATATTCGTAACAGCTCCAATTAGTACGGACAGCATACCGGTTTTCGCAAATCCCTGGGCAGTAATGAATGCATTCATGCCAAGGGTCATCTGGACGAAGATGGTTCCCAGTGCATAGATATTTAAATACTGGACGCCGTATTCGATGGTATTTTCACTGGCACCGAAGGTTAAAAGCAGAGGGCGATTCCAGATCAGCAGGACTGCAGTCAGGATAACAGATACGACAATCTGCAGGGTAAAACAGTTGCCCAGGGTCTTTTCAGCTGCATCCTTATCGCCTTTTCCCATAAAAATAGAAGCTCTGGGAGCGCCGCCGTTGCCTACCAGAGCGGCAAAAGCAGATACAATCATAATAATCGGCATACAGACGCCGACACCAGTCAGAGCCAGGGCGCCGACTTTAGGAATGTGGCCGATGTAAATACGGTCGACCAGGTTATAAAGCATATTGATAATTTGGGCCGCCACGGTAGGAAGGGACAGACGGAGCAAAAGTTTGCCCACTGGTTCTGTACCTAAAAAGTCTTTCTCATTTTTGGCATTCATGTAGTCTCTCTCCTTTTCATCGCGGATTTTGTGTTTTCCATCATACGGCAGTTAAGCTGATGGTAGAGTTCCTTTTCACTGTCTGAAAAACCGGTAAAAAGTTCGTCCTGAAAAGCAGCTTTTTGCCTGGCCATGGTCTGGACAATAGGTTCCGTCTTTTCCAGAAGGGCAAGATGAATCATACGTCGGTCCGACTGATCGGGAATCCGCTTCAGCATTCCTTTTTGAATCAAGGATTCGACGGCCTGGGAAACATTTCCTTTTGACAGCATCCGGAGTTCTACAATGTCCCTGGCGGTGTCTCTGCCTGGGTTATTGTAGAGAAAACTAATAATATTGGCTTCTATCATGGTTAACTGATAGGTTTCGCAGATTTCTTTCAGCATACTTTCGTGGAGTTTAATAATGCGGCGGAAGTACATTAAAAAATCAGTTGTCTGTGCCATAAATACCTCCTTTTAGATAAGTACAAAACAAAACTGTTCTTTTTATAAAAGTTCTGTAAAGAACTTATTTTATAAAAGGTATTATACACGGATAAACTGAATTGTCAATATGTTTTAAGCAGCAGCTTTTATTGCATAGGAAGCAACTTCCTGTGCAATAAAAAAAGCCGCCTAAAGGTGGGGGGACTTTTAGGCGGCATGGAACAGAGGATAGGTCTGTTCCTATATTATGGCAACAAAAGATTGACAATAAGCAAAATAGATAAAAAGATTATTGATTATTTTGTATACAGAATATACCATATTTTGGAAAATTAGACAAGACGATTTCTCGCATTTTTGATAAAATTACAGCAGCAAAAGAGAGAACGATGAAAAACTACTTGCGCACGCAAACAAAATGCCGTATAATAAGCAGGAACGAACAAATCCAAAACAGGAGGTGAAGGAGTGGAGACAATCAAATGGTTATCGATAGCAGAACGGTATACAAAAATGTATCTGGATAAACGGCTGGAACCATTGGGGTTAAACAGCAGCCAGCATATGTTTGTCATGAAAATCTGCGAGGAACCAGGTATTTCTCAGGAACGGCTGTTTTCTCTGATTTATCTGAATCCAAGCAACATTACCAGAGCTATTACTGCCCTGGAAAAACAGGGATTTCTGGTAAAGAGGCCGAATCCGGCCGACAGACGGACCTTCTTTTTGGATCCCACAGAAAAAGCCAGGCAAACATATCCTGAGATATTAAAGATTGCCGGCGGGTGGTATGAAATGGCGCTGGAAGGCTTTACAGAAGAAGAAAAAGATCTGTTTGACAGGCTGGCAAAAAAGGCTGGAAACAACCTTCTGAAAGAAATGTGTGAGGAAAAAGAGGAAAGGAAGAACGAAACACCATGAATATAAGTCAACAAAAGAAAAATCCTCTGGGGTATGAAAAACTGTCCAAACTTCTAGCAGGATATGCTATTCCCAGTATTATCGCCATGCTGGTCAGTTCCCTCTATAATATAGTGGATCAGATTTTTATCGGCCAGGGCGTAGGATACCTGGGAAATGCGGCCACCAATGTATCATTTCCGTTAAATACCATCTGCATGGCCATTGCCTTGTTAATCGGTATTGGCTGTGCCTCCGGATTTTCCCTGGAATTGGGAGCGGAAGAGCCGGAAAATGCAGCCCGTTATGTAGGAACGGCTGTCAGCATGATGGCAGCTGCAGGCATTGCTTATGTAGTGGTGGTCCAGATCTTTTTATATCCGTTGTTAAAAATGTTTGGCGCTACAGAGGCCATTATGCCTTATGCAGTCAGCTACACCAGAATTACTACACTGGGAATGCCGTTTCTGATTGCCACCAATGGACTGAGCAACCTGGCAAGAGCAGATGGAAGTCCCAAATATTCCATGACTTGTATGCTGGTGGGCGCGATTATCAACACGGTTTTGGATCCGATTTTTATTTTTGTATTTGAAATGGGAGTGGCGGGAGCCGCATGGGCGACCATTATCGGACAAATTGTCTCCTTTGCAGTCGCCTTCCGGTATTTATGGAAATTCAAACACGTTACTTTGAAAAAAGAGTATTTCCGGCTGGATAAAAAACGCTGCATGACCGTAGCAGGCCTGGGAATGAGCAGCAGCTTAAACCAGCTTGCCATAACCCTGGTACAGATTGTGCTGAATAATACCCTCACGTATTATGGAGCCATGTCCGTATACGGAAGCGAGATTCCTCTGGCAAGCTGCGGCATTGTAATGAAAACCAACGGAATTTTAATGGCAGTGATTATCGGTATCTGTCAGGGTTCCCAGCCGATTTTAGGATTCAATTACGGAGCCGAACAGTACAAGCGGGTACGGGGAGTATTTAAGCTGGCAGTGACCTGCGCGCTCTGCGTGTCGGCAGTGTGTTTTGTGCTGTTTCAGTTTTTCCCAAGCTACATTATTTCCATATTTGGTTCCGGAGACGCCCAGTATATGGAATTTGCCGTAAAGTTTATGAGAACCTTTTTATTTATGGTCATCATAAATGGGGTGCAGATGTTAAGTTCCAGTATGTTTTCCGCTATCGGAAAACCTTTAAAGGGAGCGCTGCTGTCCCTGACCCGTCAGGTATTCTTCCTGATTCCGCTGATTCTAATCCTTCCGATGTTTTTTGGAATCGATGGCGCCTTGTATGCAGGACCAGTGGCAGATGCCGCAGCATTTTTGCTGTCTGTCTTCCTGGTAAGGCGGGAATTTAAAAAGATGCAATAAAAGGCCTTGCATTTTCTGACAGAAAGTGTTATGATGGTCACGATAACATGATGATGAATGGCTGAGAGAGTGGGCGTAAGTCCACTCTTTCCGTTTTGTCCGGCCATCAAAACGGATAAATGCCAGGCAGCTAAGAAAGGTGGTGCGAGATGAGCAAGAAAGAACAGTATGAGGCGAGAACCGAAGAGTACCTTCTCCCGTTAATGAAAGAGCACAATTTTGAGCTGGTGGATGTAGAATATGTAAAAGAAGCCGGCACCTGGTATCTGCGTGCTTATATCGATAAAGAAGGCGGTATCACAGTAGATGACTGCGAAGTCATTAACCGGAAGCTTAGCGACTGGCTGGATGAAGAAGACTTTATCGAGGAAAGCTACATTTTAGAGGTCAGTTCCCCTGGACTTGGAAGACCTTTAAAGAAAGAAAAAGATTTTGTCAGAAGCATTGGAAAAGAAGTGGATGTAAAGCTTTACAAGGCGCTGAACAAACAAAAGGACTATACCGGCGTGCTGGAGGCATATGATAAAGATACCGTTACCTTAGGGATGGAAGACGGAAGCCAGATTGTATTCAACAGACCGGATATTGCATTGATTCGATTAGCTTTTGATTTTTAATGGAGAAGGATCATTAGGAGGATAACCATGAATAAGGAACTGTTATTGGCACTGGAGATGCTGGAAAAGGAGAAAAACATCAGCAAGGACGTATTATTAGAAGCAATTGAAAATTCTCTGCTGACTGCCTGTAAAAATCATTTTGGAAAGGCAGATAACGTAAAGGTTACCATTAATCCAAATACCTGTGATTTTTCCGTTTATGCGGAGAAAGAAGTCGTGGAGGAAGTTGAAGACTCCATGCTTCAGATCAGCCTGGCAGAAGCCAGAATGAGAGATCCCAGATATGTAATCGGCGATATTGTCCAGGTACCGATTGAGTCTAAGAACTTTGGCCGTATTGCAACCCAGAATGCAAAGAACGTCATTCTGCAGAAAATCAGGGAAGAAGAGCGCAAGGTGCTGTACAACGATTACTACAGCAAGGAAAAAGACGTGGTAACCGGTATTGTCCAGAAGAACCTGGGCAGAAACATCAGCATCAACTTAGGCAAGGTAGATGCGATTTTAAATGAAAGCGAACAGGTAAAGGGAGAAGTGCTGCTTCCGACAGAGAAAATCAAAGTTTATATTCTGGAAGTAAAAGACACTCCAAAGGGACCGAGAGTTTCCGTATCCCGTACACATCCGGATCTGGTAAAGCGTCTGTTTGAATCCGAAGTAGCGGAAGTCAGCGATGGTACCGTAGAGATTAAGGCCATTGCAAGAGAAGCCGGATCCCGTACCAAAATTGCAGTTTGCTCCCACGATCCAAACGTCGATCCAGTAGGCGCCTGCGTTGGTTTAAACGGCGCCAGAGTCAATGCAGTAGTAGAGGAACTTAAGGGAGAGAAGATTGACATCATCAACTGGGACGACAATGCCGCATTATTGATTGAAAATGCATTAAGTCCTGCAAAGGTAATCTGCGTAGTAGCAGATGAAGACGAAAGAGAAGCCCAGGTTATCGTTCCAGATTACCAGTTATCTTTAGCAATCGGTAAGGAAGGACAGAACGCAAGACTGGCTGCACGTCTGACCGGATATAAGATTGACATTAAGAGCGAGACCCAGGCAAAGGAATCCGGCCTGTTTGAAGAAATGGGCATTGAATATCAGGAAGATATGGAAGACATGGAAAGCAGCTACCAGGAAGAATATCAGGAAGGTTCCCAGGAAGCAGAAGAAACCAGCGAGGAATAACAAGGAGTGGTAAAGTGAGTACAGTAAAGAAGGTACCTTTACGGCAGTGTATCGGCTGCGGATGCAGCAAAAATAAAAAAGAAATGATTCGGGTTTTAAAAACGCCGGAAGGGGAATTCACCATAGATGCAACCGGCCGCAAAAATGGAAGAGGCGCATACCTGTGCCCGTCTATGGAGTGTTTGGAACGGGCAGTAAAAGGAAAGGGCTTAGAGCGCTCCTTTAAGATGGCAATTCCAAAAGAAGTATATGAAAACCTGAAAAAGGAGATGGAAGAGCTTGGATAACAGACAGAAGGTGTTAAACCTGATTGGCCTTGCGACCAAGGCCGGCAAAACCGCCAGTGGAGAGTTTTCCACAGAAAAGGCAGTAAAAACCGGAAAAGCAAGCCTGGTGATTGTATCGGAAGAAGCATCGGATAATACGAAAAAGATGTTTTCAAATATGTGTACTTACTATAAAGTGCCTCTTTATATGCTTGGTGAAAAGGAAGAGCTGGGTCACGCCATGGGCAAGGAGATGCGTGCATCTTTAGCCATATTGGACGAGGGCTTTGCGAAGGCCGTGGAGAAACAGATGAAACTGATAGGAGGTAGTGAGCATGAGAGTAAATGAATTAGCAAAGGAAGTAGGAAAAACTCCCAGAGAAGTAATGGATCTGCTGGAGAAAAATCATATTAAAAAAAGCGCGTTGTCAGGACTGACCAGTGAGGAAGAAAGACTGGTAAGAAGCCTGACAGAGCCGAAAAAGGAGGAAGCTTTGGCAGAAGGAGCTGGCCATAAAAAGAAAGTAGTAGCAGTATATCGTCCCCAGAATTCCCAGCAGTTAAAGAGCCGTCCGGCTTCCCAGAAAAATACTGGCGCTTCCCGTCCTGCTGGCAGACCAGCTGAGGTGCCAAAGGCAGAAGAAACGGTAAAGAGCCAGGAGATTCCGGCAGAAAAACCGGCAGAAGCAGTACAAGAACCGGTTTCTGCTCCGACAAATTCCACAGAGCGCAGCGCTCAGGGAAGAGACAGCCAGAGGGATAACCGCCAGGGCAGCTTTAACCGTGATGGTCAGGGAAACCGTCAGGGCAGCTTT
>CAJMQQ010000002.1 GCA_905215625.1 uncultured bacterium | reverse complement strand
TTCAAAAAATATGCGGAAATAAACACTGAAAAAGTGAGTTTGTCAACAGAACCACTTTGAAACAGTCTCCCAAGGCGACCAGTAAAGCCATTTAGAAATGGCGCAAACTGGCAGCCTTGGCTTCTTTATTTCTGCAGCATGATTTTTACGATTTCCTTATCAGTTTCCCTCATACCTTCGTGCCCCAGCTGACCAATGTTGCGGATGGTGTTTTCCACTCCCTTGGTCACGATGCCGTCGCCGGCGCGGAACTGCTGGCCGTTTTTGTACATATGGTAGCCGAGGATTCCCGCCTCTACGCTGGAAGCAATTTTTGCAGCGCAGCTGGGCTTTGCTCCGTCGCAGATAATACCGGATACGATAGCAAGGGAATTGACCAGGGTATGGGCGATAGCAGTATAGTCAGCGCCCTGCAGGTAAGCAATGCCGCAGCCGGCAGCACAGCCGGCGCTGACTGCGCCGCAGTAGGCAGAAAGACGTCCGATACCGGTTTTTTCATGAATTGCAATCAGGTTGGAGACAGCCAGGGCGCGGTACAGTTTATCCTTTGGCACGGCCAGAGCCTTGGCGTATTCAATAAGAGGGACGGAAACGGTAATGCCCTGATTGCCGCTGCCGGAATTGATGACCACAGGAAGTTCACAACCGCTCATTCTGGCATCAGCGCCGGCTGCTGCTTTGGCAATGGCCCGGTTGCGGACGTCGTCGCCGTAAAATTTCAGCATGGTAGAACCAATGTTCGCGCCATAGTCTCCCAGCAGTCCTTCTTCCGAAATCTGGGTGTTGTACAAAATCTGAACATCTAAAATCGGACGAATATCCTCTAGCTGGCAGGTATCAGCAAAATCCAGAATATCGGCGATGGTAAGCAGGCTTTTGTCAGTCAGTCCGCTTTCGCTTTCCAGCACAGTGCTTTCAAAACAGCCTGGAGAGGCGGCATCTTGTTTGTCCAGTAAGACGGAATCATCCTTCTGAATGTAAACAAGATTGGTGTGATACTGGCTGATCCGCACGACGGCGGAAGAATCCTTGTGAAAGACAGAAATGATAATATCAAAAATAATGCCGTTATCTACTGCCTGAACCTGAATGGGAACCGCTTCGAGAAACTGACGCATTTGGACTTTCTGCAGGGAGGTGACTTCTGACAGGACTTCCAGGGCCTTGTCAGCCTGGCCGCCCACAATCCCTGCGGCCGCCGCCGCTTCAATGCCTTTCATGCCGTCTGTATTGGGAACGACAACGCTTTTCACGTTTTTGATAATATTATTGCTGACGCCGATGGTGACCCGATCTGGCATACAGCCTAGCACTTCTCTTGCCTTGGCTGCAGCATAGGCGATTGCAATAGGTTCTGTACATCCCATGGCGGGAATCAGCTCTTCTTTTAAAATCTGTACATAAGCTTTATAAATATGACTTGTGATTTCCATGTGTTTATCCTCCGTTTGCTCTTAAAATAACTATACACGTTTCTGAAAAACATGGCAACTGTCTGTCGGAAAATGAAGGAATTTCCTGGCATTTTCCGGCGATAAAAAAACCTTTGCAATTTTTTTCGGTATCATATATAATGGCTTTATTAACTAAGGATGTCAGAATTTCATTTTCTGGCAGCACGTCCCTGATTCAGGAAGAATTCCCCAATATTATACAAACAGAATAGACCGATTTTACATGAAAGAAAGGCGAGGAATTATTTATGCGTGAAAAATTAAATACGCTGCCATTGGCAGAATTAAAAGAATTAGCCAAAGCACAGGGAATTAAGGGCGCTAGCGTAATGCGGAAAGCAGACTTAATCGAATTATTGTGCCAGACGGAAAATAAGACAGAAGAAAAAGGCAGAATAGAAGAAAAAGCGGTTCAGCCGGAGCGTATGCGTCAGCCAAGAAACATCCGTCAGGGAAATAAAGAGGGAGGCGCTGGAACTGGCAGACAAGAGCCAGCCTTCCAGGAAGAATTGTCCGATTTAGACAGCGGACAGGAAGCAAATGGAATTTTGGAGGTAATGCCAGACGGATTTGGTTTTATCCGCTGTGAAAACTTTCTTCCGGGAGAAAATGACGTGTATGTTGCGCCGTCCCAGATCCGCCGTTTTAATATGAAAACAGGAGATATTGTGCGGGGCAACCGGAGAGTGAAAGCTCCTACAGAAAAGTTTGCCGCTCTTTTGTATGTGACATCTATCAACGGTTATCCGGTCA
Source organism: uncultured bacterium (assembly GCA_905215625.1). Taxonomy (GTDB): domain Bacteria; phylum Bacillota; class Clostridia; order Lachnospirales; family Lachnospiraceae; genus UMGS1370. The sequence goes on along the minus strand of CAJMQQ010000002.1, from coordinate 92,346 downwards.
GCATTGCAGAGAGACGGCCAAACTTTGAAAACTTGACGCCGATTTTTCCAAATCAGCGCCTTCACATGGAAACTCCAGGAGGAAAAAATACAGTAGCAATGCGGGTGCTGGATTTGCTGGCTCCTATTGGAAAAGGGCAGAGAGGTATGATTGTATCTCCGCCAAAGGCCGGAAAAACCACCCTGTTAAAGCAGGTTGCTAAGGCGATTACCACCAATCAGCCGGATATGCATCTGATTATTCTGCTGATTGACGAGCGTCCGGAGGAAGTGACCGACATTAAAGAAGCCATTACCGGACCTAATGTAGAAGTGATTTATTCTACCTTTGACGAACTGCCGGAGCGCCACAAGAGAGTTTCCGAAATGGTAGTAGAACGTGCAAAACGTCTGGTAGAGCATGGAAGAGACGTTACCATCCTGTTAGACAGCATTACCCGTCTGGCAAGAGCCTATAACCTGGTAGTTCCGCCTTCTGGAAGAACTTTGTCCGGTGGTCTGGATCCGGCTGCTCTCCATATGCCCAAGCGGTTTTTCGGTGCTGCAAGAAACATGAGAGAAGGCGGCAGCCTTACGATTCTGGCGACTGCCCTGATTGATACCGGCAGTCGTATGGATGATGTGATTTACGAGGAATTTAAGGGAACCGGCAATATGGAACTGGTATTAGACAGAAAGCTTTCGGAAAAGAGAATCTTCCCTGCTATTGATATTTTAAAGTCCGGAACCAGAAGGGACGACCTCCTTCTGACTACGGAAGAGGCAGAGGCAGTGGACATTATCCACAAGGCTACCAATACCGTAAAACCAGAAGAATCCGTAGAAAGAGTGCTGGAATTATTTGCAAAAACCAGAACCAACCGGGAGTTTGTGGAGATGGCGAAAAAAACACGTTTTTAGCCGGAAAATCCTTGGAAAAGCGAGAGAAAAGTGCTTGCAATCGTTGATTTTGTATGTTATACTTACTAAGCTGTGCATACAGTACAAATCGTGAGGAAATGCAGAAATGCATTTTTGCGGTCGGAAACCGCACAATAAGAATAGAGAGGTGAAAATCATGAAAGAGGGAATCCATCCAGCCTATTATCAGGCAAAGGTAGTTTGCAACTGTGGTAATGAATTCGTAACTGGTTCTACCAAGCAGGACATTCACGTTGAGGTTTGTTCCAAATGCCATTCATTCTATACAGGTCAGCAGAAAGCTGCCGCTGCTCGTGGACGTATTGATAAGTTCAATCGTAAGTACGGCGTTAACGCTGGCAAATAAGTTTGAGCACATAGGGTTGAGCTTAGTGGAAACACTTGCTCAGCCCTTGTTTTTTGCGCGAATATAGGAGGAACAATATTTGAAATATTCTGGTATTGGCGGTCAGGCGGTCATCGAAGGAATTATGATGAAAAATGGGGACGATTATGCAACAGCAGTCCGCAAGCCTGACGGAACCATTGAAGTAAAAAAGGATACTTATGTAAGCCTGACAGAAAAGGTAAAGATTTTATCCCTTCCATTTGTCCGCGGAATCTTTAATTTTGCAGATTCTATGGTGCTAGGAATGAAAAGTTTGACCTGGTCTGCCAGCTTTTTCGAAGATGACGAGGGCAGCGAACCAGGAAAATTTGAACTGTTCCTGGATAAGGTATTCGGGGAAAAACTGGAAAAATTTCTGATGGCATTTGTAATGGTAGTTTCCATGATTCTGGCCATTGGGATTTTTATGGTTCTCCCGATGTTTTTGTCCAATATATTCCGGAGCTTTATCCCGTCGGAGACAGTAATGGCCGTATTAGAGGGTGTGATCCGGATTGCAATTTTTATTGTATACATAAAACTGATCTCCCATATGGAAGACATTAAGCGAACCTTTATGTATCATGGAGCAGAGCATAAGTGCATTAACTGCGTAGAGCATGGAATGCCGCTGACGGTAGAAAATGTGCGGAAAAGCTCCAAAGAGCATAAACGGTGCGGAACCAGCTTTTTATTAATCGTTATGGTAATCAGCATCCTGTTTTTCATGGTTATCCGGGTAGAAAACGTATGGCTCCGCGCTGTAAGCCGTATTATTCTGATTCCGGTAATTGCAGGCGTTTCTTATGAGTTTTTGAGACTGGCAGGCCGCAGCGATTCTTGTGTAATTAACGCGTTAAGCCGCCCTGGTATGTGGATGCAGGCGCTGACCACTACAGAGCCGGATGATTCTATGATTGAAGTAGCGATTGCCGCAGTAGAGGAAGTGTTTGACTGGAAAGCATATCTAAGAGAGAATTTTCCAGAAGCGGAGGGCAGAGGATGACGCTGGGACAGCTTTTAGAAGAAGGCGCGTCCAGGCTTTCACAGAAAGGGATTGGGGAAGCTCTGTTAGACGCCAGATACCTGCTGCTGTATGTGACAGGCATCAGTCCGGCCCTGTTTTTGATTAAGAAAAACGAACCTGCAGACAAGGAAACAGCAGAGCGTTTTTTTGAATTGATTGAGCAAAGAGGCCAGAGGATTCCGCTGCAGCATATTTTAGGAACCCAGGAGTTTATGGGACTGGAATTTATTGTTAGTCCGGATGTACTGATTCCCAGACAGGATACGGAAACGCTGACAGAACGGGTGCTTGCGGACCAGAAAGATGAGAAGCTGTCCGGCGGAGACCTTCTGGATATGTGTACCGGTTCCGGGTGTATTGGGTTAAGTCTGGCAGTAATGGGAAGCTTTCAGACGGTCCTGGCTGCCGACATTTCAAAGAAAGCCCTGGCAGTAGCAGAAAAAAATGCAGCCCGTCTTCTTCCGGAGCACGTAAGAAGGGAAAAAGGACTGGATGTTCATTTGTTAGAAAGCGACTTGTTCCAGAATATTCCAAGCGGCCGGAAGTTTGACGTAATCGTGTCCAATCCGCCATATATTCCGAGCCAGGTAATTAAAGAACTGGAACCGGAAGTAAGAGATCATGAACCGAGACTTGCTCTGGACGGTACCGAAGACGGACTGGAATTTTACCGGAGACTTGCTGCAGAAAGCGGCAGCTTTTTAAATCCAGGCGGCCGCATTTATCTGGAAATCGGATATGATCAGGGACCAGCAGTAAGAGAGCTTTTGGAAAGAGCTGGTTTTATAGAAACAGAAATAATCAAGGATATCCCCGGCCTGGACCGGGTAGCAGCGGCAAAATGGCCGCAGGAGGGTACCCATGTTTGATAGATTAGAAGATATTTTGATTCATTATGAAGAACTGATGCTGGAACTGAGCAGTCCGGATGTAACATCTGACGCGAAAAAGTTCCAGAAACTGATGAAGGAGCAGGCAGATCTGGCTCCTATCGTAGAGGCATACAAAGAATATAAAAACGCAAAGCAGGCCATTGAAGACAGCCTTGCCATGTTAGAGGAAGAGTCTGACGAAGAGATGCGGGAGCTGGCAAAAATGGAGCTTTCTGATGCCAAAAAGAAAGTAGAAGAATTGGAGCAGACCATTAAGATCCTGCTGCTGCCAAAAGACCCTAACGACGAAAAGAACATTGTTCTGGAAATCCGCGCCGGTGCAGGCGGAGACGAGGCAGCCCTGTTTGCGGCTGAGTTATACCGGATGTATGTAAACTATGCAGAAAGCCAGCGCTGGAAGATCGAGCTGGTCAGCGTCAACGAAAACGGCATCGGCGGATTTAAGGAAGTCCAGGCGATGATCAGCGGAAAAGGCGCTTACTCCAAGTTTAAGTATGAATCCGGCGTACACCGGGTACAGCGTGTGCCGGAGACAGAGTCCGGCGGCCGTATCCATACGTCGACTGCAACCGTTGCTGTTATGCCGGAAGCAGAAGATTTTGACGTTGTAATTGATGACAAAGACATCCGGATCGACGTTATGAGAGCGTCCGGAAACGGCGGCCAGTGCGTTAACACCACAGACTCTGCAGTACGTCTGACCCATATTCCGACAGGAATCGTTATTTACAGCCAGACAGAAAAGTCCCAGCTTCAGAATAAAGACAAGGCATTCCGCCTGCTGCGTGCCAAGCTGTATGACTTAGAGATGGAGCGCCGCCAGAACGAAGAGGCAGACGCCCGCCGCAGCCAGATTGGTACCGGAGATCGTTCTGAGAAAATCCGTACCTACAATTTCCCTCAGGGAAGAGTAACGGATCACAGAATCAAATTAACCCTGTATAAGATTGACGACATTATGAACGGCGATCTCCAGGAACTGTTAGATGCGCTGATTACTGCGGATCAGAGTGCTAAACTGGCCAAACTGAATGAGAACTAGGGGGAATCTTAAAGAAATCTTTCGATTCCCAGATTTGCAAAAACCTTGATTCTATGGTATTATTAGCACTAGCATGATGACTGTTCGTTGCCAGGAGGATATGATGAAAGGAATTATTTTAGCCGGAGGAAGCGGAACCAGACTTTATCCGCTGACCAAGGTAACATCCAAGCAGCTTTTACCAATTTATGATAAACCAATGATTTATTACCCACTTTCCGTACTGATGAATGCTGGAATCAGGGATATTTTACTGATTTCCACACCGGATGATACGCCAAGATTCCAGGCGCTGTTAGGGGACGGAAGCCAGTTCGGCATTAACCTGTCCTATGCAGTCCAGCCAAGTCCCGACGGACTGGCCCAGGCCTTTATTATCGGAGAGGAATTTATCGGAACGGATTCCGTAGCTATGATTTTAGGCGACAACATTTTCCATGGACAAGGCTTAAAGAAGCGTCTTCGCGCGGCTGCTGCCAAGGAAAAGGGAGCGACTGTATTCGGCTATTACGTAGACGATCCGGAACGGTTCGGCATTGTGGAGTTTGATGAAAACGGACGGGCCATTTCCATTGAGGAAAAGCCGGAGCATCCAAAATCCAACTACTGTGTCACAGGCTTGTATTTCTATGACAATCGGGTAGTGGAGTATGCTAAGAACTTAAAGCCATCAGCCAGAGGCGAACTGGAGATTACGGATTTAAATCGGATTTACCTGGAAAATGGCGAATTAGACGTAACTTTAATGGGACAGGGATTTACCTGGTTGGATACAGGAACCCATGAGTCCTTAGTAGACGCGACGAATTTTGTTAAGACGGTAGAAACCCATCAGCACAGAAAGATTGCCTGCCTGGAGGAAATTGCTTACTTGAACGGCTGGATTACCAGGGAACAGGTGCTGGAAGCTTATGAGATATTAAAGAAGAATCAGTACGGCAAATATTTAAAAGACGTATTGGATGGAAAATACGTGGACAAACTGTATAACTAAAAGCAGACCAGGAGGAAGCTATGAAAATTATCGTAACAGGCGGAGCCGGATTTATCGGCGGCAACTTTGTACATTACATGGTAAATAAGTATCCGGAGTATGAGATTGTCAATCTGGATTTACTAACCTACGCAGGCAACTTGGAGACCTTAAAGCCGGTAGAGGACAAGCCAAACTATAAATTTATCAAAGGCGATATTGCAGACCGGGACTTTATCTTCAACTTATTTGAGACCGAAAAGCCGGATGTAATCGTAAACTTTGCGGCAGAAAGCCATGTAGACCGTTCCATTACTGATCCGGAGATTTTCGTGCGTACCAACGTAATGGGAACCACCACCCTTCTGGACGCCTGCAAAAAGTATGGAATCAAGAGATTCCATCAGGTATCTACAGATGAAGTATACGGAGATCTGCCATTAGACAGACCGGATTTGTTCTTTACCGAGGAAACCCCTCTCCACACATCCAGTCCATATTCTTCTGCAAAGGCCAGCGCAGACTTATTCGTACTGGCATATCACAGAACCTTCGGACTGCCTGTGACCATTTCTAGATGTTCCAATAACTACGGCCCATATCAGTTCCCAGAGAAGCTGATTCCACTGATCATCAGCCGCGCTCTGGCAGATGAAGAACTGCCGGTATACGGAACAGGAGAAAACGTAAGAGACTGGCTGCACGTAGAGGATCACTGCGAGGCCATTGACCTGATTCTGCACAAAGGAAAAGAAGGCGAGGTCTACAACATCGGCGGCCACAATGAGAGAACCAACTTAGAAGTGGTAAAGACCGTATTAAAGGCATTAAATAAGCCGGAAAGCTTAATCCGCTTTGTAGCAGACCGCCTGGGCCATGACAGAAGATACGCAATTGACCCAAGAAAGATTGAGACTGAACTTGGCTGGGAGCCGAAGTACAACTTTGATACCGGAATGGCACAGACTATTCAGTGGTATCTGGACAACGAGGACTGGTGGAAGCACATCATCAGCGGTGAATACAGCCAGTATTTTGACAAAATGTATGGAAATAAGTTAAACTAAGAATATAACCGCGCAACGGGGCGCCTGGAAACAGAAGAGGAAGGCCGCGCAGCAGGGCTTTTCCTGCTGCGTGGGGAGTTCCCGAGTTTTCGGGCGTTTTTATGATTAGGAGGAGATGGAAAATGAAGATTCTGATAACCGGTTCTAAGGGTCAGCTGGGCCATGATTTAATGAATGAGCTGGAAAAACGGGGAATAGAGTATATTGGCGTAGATGTGGAAGAGATGGACATTACTGATGCAGATGCGTGCCGCAGGGTCATTACCGGAGCGGCTCCAGACGCAGTCATCCACTGTGCTGCATATACTGCTGTAGACGCTGCAGAAGACAATGTTGAGCTGTGCCGCAAGATTAATGCAGAAGGCACCAAAAACATTGCAGAAGTGTGCCATGATCTGGATATTAAAATGATGTACATCAGTACCGATTATGTGTTTAACGGAGAAGGAACCCGCCCATGGGAGCCGGACGACCACAGAGAACCGCTAAATATTTATGGTCTGACCAAGTATGAGGGAGAAGTTTACATCGAAAGACTGGTAAAGAAATTCTTTACGGTCCGGATTGCCTGGGTATTTGGCGTAAATGGCAAAAACTTTATTAAGACCATGCTTCGGCTGGGAAAGGAAAGAGGGGCAGTCAGCGTAGTAGACGACCAGATTGGATCTCCTACCTACACCTACGATTTAGCCCGCCTTTTGGTAGGTATGATCCAGACCGAAGAATACGGCCGTTACCATGCGACCAACGAAGGACTGTGCAGTTGGTATGAATTTGCCTGCGAGATTTTCCGTCAGGCAGGCATGAATGATGTAAAAGTAACTCCTGTTGATTCTTCCCAATTCCCGGCAAAGGCAAAGCGTCCGAAAAACAGCCGGATGGATCGGTCAAAACTGGTGGAAAAAGGATTTGCTCCGCTTCCAACCTGGCAGGATGCACTGGGAAGGTATTTAAAGGAAATCGAATATTAAGCGGCAGAAAAAATAAAGCTTGGAGGATAAGAAAATGGGAAAATATTTTGGAACAGACGGCTTCCGCGGAGAAGCAAATGTAACCTTAACCGTTGAGGACGCTTTTAAAGTAGGACGTTTTCTGGGCTGGTATTATGGACAGAGAAAGCCGGACGAACGCACCAGAGTGGTAATCGGAAAAGATACCAGACGCAGCAGCTATATGTTTGAATATTCTCTGGTTGCCGGCCTGACTGCTTCCGGAGCAGATGTGTACCTGCTTCATGTTACGACTACGCCAAGCGTTTCCTATGTTGTCCGGACAGAAGAATTTGACTGCGGCATTATGATTTCTGCCAGCCACAATCCGTTCTATGACAATGGCATTAAGGTCATCAACGAAAAAGGAGAGAAGCTGGAAGAAAGCGTGATTACGGAGATTGAAAAATATCTGGACGGTGAGATGGGAGAGATTCCGCTGGCCAAGAGAGACCAGATTGGCCGTACTGTGGATTTTGCTGCAGGAAGAAACCGCTATATCGGATATTTGATTTCCATTGCAACCCGCTCTTTTAAGAATATGAAGGTGGCTCTGGACTGTGCCAACGGAAGCGCTTCTGCCATTGCAAAAAATGTATTTGATGCATTGGGAGCAGAAACCCATGTCATTTCCAACGAGCCCAATGGTATCAACATTAATACTGGCTGCGGTTCTACCCACATTGAAAACCTGCAGGCATTTGTAAAGCGGGAAGGATGCGATGTAGGCTTTGCATATGACGGAGATGCAGACCGGTGCTTGGCTGTGGACAAAGACGGCAATCTGGTAGACGGCGACAAGATTATGTATATCTGCGGCAAATATATGAAGGAACAGGGAACCCTGGTAAATAACACAGTGGTTACTACGATTATGTCCAACTTCGGTCTTTATAAGGCATTTGACAGAGAAGGCATTTCTTACGAAAAGACCGCTGTAGGCGATAAATACGTATATGAAAATATGTCTGCCAATGGACACTGCCTAGGCGGAGAGCAGTCCGGACACATCATTTTCAGCAAACATGCCACAACCGGAGACGGCATTTTAACATCCTTAAAGCTAATGGAAGTCATTCTGGAAAAGAAACAGCCATTAGATAAGCTGGCTTCAGAGATTCAGATTTATCCTCAGGTATTAAAGAACGTCCGTGTGAAGGATAAAACTGCAGCTCAGGATGATCCGGACGTAAGAGCAGAGGTGGAAAACGTGGCGGAAAGCCTTGGAAATACAGGCCGTATTCTGCTGCGCCAGAGCGGCACAGAGCCGGTAGTTCGTGTCATGGTAGAAGCGCCGGAACTGGAAACCTGCGAGAAATATGTGGATCAGGTGATTGAGGTAATGGGCAGTAAAGGACATTTTGCATAAAAAGTCCGGCTATTTTGTATTTCAAAACAGATTGATATATAAAAACGGTTGTGATATAATACAAAAAATATTACAGCCGTTTTTTCATAGGAAAAAGCGATATAAAATAATCAGCAAAGGGATGATGAAAGATGGGGTTAGACCTGTAAAGACCACTCTGTTCATTGTAATTCGATACGGTGTGATTTACCGACTCCAACGCCCGGAACAGGCAGCAGGATAGAACTATACAAGAGGAATGAGCAGGACATAAAAATCAGAATGTCAGAAAATGGAGGAAAAAATCATGTTAAATTATCAAAGATATAAACGGGTCCCAGTAGTGGATTTTCCAGAGCGTACCTGGCCAAATAAAGAGATTCAGAAAGCGCCCGTCTGGTGCAGCGTAGACTTACGGGACGGCAATCAGGCGCTGGTAGAGCCGATGGTGGTTGAAGAAAAGATTGAGATGTTCAATCACTTAATCAAACTGGGCTTTAAGGAGATTGAAGTTGGATTTCCGGCAGCATCTCAGATTGAGTACGATTTTCTGCGTCAGCTGGTAGAACGGAAATTAATTCCAGACGACGTAGTGATTCAGGTGCTGGTTCAGTGCAGGGAGCATTTGATTAAGAGAACCTTTGAGGCCATTCAGGGCGTGAAAAAGGTAATCGTACATATTTATAATTCTACATCCACGCTTCAGAGAGATGTAGTATTCCATAAGGACAAAGAAGAAATCAAAGACATTGCAGTTATTGGCACAAAGCTGGTGCAGAAATATGCAAAAGATTACCAGGGCGACCTTCAGCTGGAGTATTCCCCGGAAAGCTTTACCGGCACAGAACTGGACTACGCTCTGGAAGTGTGCACAGCAGTTCAGGAGACATGGGGAGCGACCAGCGAGAATAAAGTAATCATTAATCTTCCTGCTACTGTGGAGATGAATACGCCTAATGTGTATGCAGATCAGGTTGAATGGATGAACACCCATTTTAAAAACCGCGACAGCATTATTTTAAGTATTCATCCGCATAATGACAGAGGTACGGGAATTGCGGCTACAGAACTGGCTTTATTGGCTGGCGCTGAGAGAGTAGAAGGGACTCTGTTTGGCAATGGAGAGCGTACCGGTAATGTGGATATTCTGAATATTGCATATAATATGTTCTCTCAGGGAATCAATCCGGAACTGAATCTGGAAAATATTACAGAGAGCATTGATATTTACGAGCGGTGCACCAAGATGGATATTCACCCTAGACATCCTTATGCAGGAAAGCTGGTATTTACGGCATTTTCCGGTTCCCATCAGGATGCCATCAATAAGGGAATGCAGGCGCTCCATGAACGCAATGGCCAGTACTGGGAAGTTCCGTATCTTCCCATTGACCCAAGTGATATTGGACGGAAATACGAGCCTATTGTCCGCATCAACAGCCAGTCCGGAAAAGGCGGCGTAGCCTTTGTTATGGATACCTTCTATGGATATAAGCTTCCAAAGGGAATGCATAAAGAATTTGCAGAGATTATCCAGAAGATTTCTGAAAAACAGGGCGAAGTGGCTCCGGAACAGATTATGGATGAATTCCGCAGCAATTACTTAGACCGCAAAGAACCAATGCATTTCCTCAAGTGCCGTATCAGCGATGCGGATGTTGGAAACGGCGAGTTTGCGACCCTTGCCAAGGTTACCTTTACGGATCACGGAGTAGAAAAAACCTTTGACGGCGTTGGAAATGGTCCTATTGACGCGGTTCAGAGAGGCTTAGAGGAAGCTCTGGGAATCCAGATTCGGGTTATGGACTACAACGAGCACGCATTGTCCATCGGTTCCGGCGCGCAGGCAGCTTCTTACATCCATCTGGTAGATCTGGCAACCGGAAAAGCTACTTATGGCGTCGGAATCAGCTCTAATATTACCAGAGCATCGATCCGAGGCATCTTTAGTGCAGTAAACAGATTGTTCTATTAACCCAAGCCCTTTCCTTTTGAAAGAAAGGAGAAGAGTATATGACACGCGTCTTATCGGTTATTTATGGACTTATTTTCTTTAAAGTATTTTTTGAGATTTTTGATTGGATTACTTACTATTCAGATATTTCCATTTTCGCCCATACTATTTTATTTTTGGTTTGTGCGTATTTCGCAGTCATCATTTTAATTCCTCTTTCCGTTTTCCTGGCGGAAAAAACCACTCAGTTTATACAGGCTCATTGGCGCTGAAAGATGGGGGAAAGCTGGAATAAGAGATAAAATAATTCTGTATGCAAAAATCCGGAAAGATTCCCAAATAAATGGGTTCTTTCCGGATTTTTCAATATATACAGAGTATATTATAAACTCTTTACTGCTTCCATAATGTGTCTTGCAGTCAGGCCGTATTCTTCTAACAGAGCAGCCGGAGTGCCGGACTGTCCGAATCTGTCATTGATTCCGACCTTTTTGAACTTGAAATTGCCGTTTCCAATCAGAACGTCTGCAACTGCATCGCCTAAACCGCCGATGATGGAGTGTTCTTCTACAGTAAGGACTTTTCCGCACTTGGAAGCGCTTCTTAAAACAGTCTCTCTGTCGATTGGCTTAATGGTATGGACATTGACAATCTCAGCATGGATACCTTCGGTTTCTAGTGCCTTCGCGGCTTCCAGAGCTTCATTTACCATAATGCCGCAGGCGAAAATAGCGATGTCGCTGCCTTCGCGAAGCACATTGGCTTTGCCGATTTCAAAAGGCATATCTTCTTCAAAGACAACAGAAGGCATTCTGGCTGTACGCAGATAAGCAGGTCCCTTCATATCTACCAGTGCTTTTACTGCCCGCTTTGCCTCATTTGCATCACAGGGAACTACGACCGTCATGCCTGGAATGACTCTCATCAGGGCGATGTCTTCAATGGCCTGGTGGCTTCCACCGTCCTCACCCAGGGTAACACCTGCATGGGAAAAAGCGAATTTTACATTAAATCCAGGGTAAGCACAACCGTTGCGCACCTGATCGTAAGCACGGCCGGTACCGAAAATGGCAAATGTACTTACAAACGGGATGTATCCCATTGTAGATAAACCGGCAGCCATATCTACCATGTTGGCTTCTGCAATACCAGCATTGAAGAAACGCTCCGGAAATTTCTCGGCAAATTTATAGGTCATGGTGGAGTGGGAAAGATCCGCGTCCAGAGCCACGATTTTGTCATTGACTGCGCCTAATTCTGCCAGGGCCTCACCGTAGGCAACCCGAATGGCTTTCTTCTCACTCATAGTTAATCCTCCAATTCTTTCAATGCTGCCTGACGTTCTTCCTCATTAGGGCCTTTGCCGTGCCAGCCAACCTGATTTTCCATAAAGGAAACACCCTTGCCTTTTACTGTGTGCGCCAGGATGCATTTTGGCTTACCGGAAACCGGAACGTGGAACGCGTCACTGACAGCCTGCAGATCATTGCCGTCAATTTCGATGACTTCAAAACCGAATGCTTTGAATTTATCAGCAATGCTGCCCAGACTCATAACCTGTTCGTTGGCGCCGTCAATCTGAAGGCCGTTGTTATCAATGATGACGGTTAAGTTGTCCAGCTTGTAATGGGCTGCAGCCATAGCGGCTTCCCAAACCTGTCCTTCCTGAAGCTCACCGTCGCCTAAAAGAGTGTAGACCTTAGCGCCCTTGCCCTGAAGCCTTGCACCTAAAGCCATGCCGACAGCAATAGAAACTCCCTGGCCTAAAGAGCCGGTAGAAGCTTCAACTCCAGGACAGCGTTTGCAGTCCGGATGTCCCTGAAGCATTCCATTGATTCTACGGAAGCTTTTAAATTCCTTTTTGTCAAAGAATCCGCACTCAGCCAGAATCCCGTACAGCGCAGGAGCAGCGTGGCCCTTGGACAATACAAAACGATCCCGATCTTCTTTGCGTGGATTCTTGGGGTCGATATTCATCTGATCGCAATATAAAACAGTAAGGATCTCAACTGCAGATAAAGAGCCGCCCGGATGTCCGGATGCTGCGTCAGCGGTTAAATTAATAACATCGCGGCGCACGGCGCGGCAAGTCTTTTCTAAACTTGCAAGATTCATGATCTACCTCCTAAATTTTTACGCATAATCGTTTTTAGAATATCAGAAAATGCAGAAATTGTCAACGAGCCGTTAAAATTTAGAATACTTTTAGAAATAAACCTTCCGAACTATGTTATACTATTAAAAAGCAAGCCTATACAAGGAAAGCAGGAGGAAAACTCCATTGGGAGAAAGGATATCGTAAGATGAAATTAAAAACTCGACTTGTCGTCGCCTTTGTGACGATTACGCTTATGCCGATTTTTTTGATATACATGGTAGCAGTAGGGCTTTCCACCTATCAGACCAGGGCTTTCAGTGAACAGTATGGCCTGACGGAACAGATTGACCTGTTTTCCGGCAACTCGGTACAGGCCTTTAACCGTTTAACCCAGAGCTTTGAGAAAAAAATCAGAAAAGTTGCCGACAGTTCCCCGGAGAAATTTGAAGATCAGGAATATCTGACGGTTCTCAATGACGAACTGAAAAACTATTACGCCTATTTAATAGTAAGAAAAGAAAACCAGATTATTTTTGCAGGAGACGAGGATCTTTGCATAGATGAAGACATTCTGGTACAGCTTCCGGACTACGGAAACGGACAGGAACACGGAGAAGGCGGCTTGTATCTGGACGGGGAAAGCCAGCACCTGGTCAAACAGATGGATTTTACCTTTGGAGACGGTGATAAGGGAAGTATTTTCCTGATTTCTCAGGTAGACGAACTTTTGCCGGAAGTAAAAGCAATGCTTCGGGAAATGCTGGTTGCGGGAATTATGATTTTAATTATTGCCGGAACGGTTATGGTAGTCTGGATTTACCGTTCCATTATCCAGCCTCTGGGCAAGCTGGAGGAAGCCACGAAAAAAATCCGGGACGGCAATCTGGATTTTTCGTTAGAGGTAGAAGAGGAAGATGAGATCGGACAGCTCTGTCAGGACTTTGAGGAAATGCGTATCCGCCTGAAAGAGTCTACAGAAGAAAAAATCCAGTATGATAAGGAAAGCAAAGAATTGATCAGCAACATTTCCCATGACTTAAAGACCCCGATTACGGCGATTAAAGGCTATGTAGAGGGAATTATGGACGGTGTGGCATCTTCGCCGGAAAAGCTGGATAAATACATCCGTACCATTTATAATAAAGCCAACGATATGGACCGGCTGATTGATGAACTGACTTTCTATTCCAAGATTGATACCAATAAGATTCCATATACCTTTTCTAAAATTAATGTCAGCCGCTATTTTAGGGACTGTGCAGAAGAAGTGGGACTGGATTTGGAAGCGCAGAACATTGAGCTGGGGTACTTTAATTATGTAGAAGATGACGTATGCGTCATTGCCGATGTAGAGCAGCTGCGGCGTGTGGTAAACAATATTATCAGCAATTCAGTTAAATATCTGGATAAGAAAAAGGGAATTATCAATATCCGGATTAAGGATGTAGGAGACTTTATTGAAGTAGGCATTGAGGACAATGGCAGAGGTATTGCAGCTAGGGATCTGCCCAATATATTTGACCGGTTTTACCGGACAGACGCTTCCCGCAATTCTCAAAAAGGAGGAAGCGGCATTGGTCTTTCGATTGTGAAAAAGATTATTGAAGACCACAACGGCCGGATATGGGCCACCAGTAAAGAAGGAATCGGAACAGAGATACACTTTGTTCTTAGAAAATACCAGGAGGTTGTTCAAGATGAGCAGAATATTAATCATTGAAGATGAAGAAAGCATCGCAGAGCTGGAAAAAGACTATCTGGAGCTGTCAGGATTTGAAGTGAAGATTGAAAACGATGGTGCCGACGGCTTGGAAAAGGCTCTTGGCGAAGATTTTGACCTGATCATACTGGACTTAATGCTTCCGGGTATGGATGGGTTTGAGATTTGCAAACGGTTCCGGGAAAAGAAAAACACCCCGATTATTATGGTTTCTGCGAAAAAAGAAGACATTGACAAAATCCGGGGATTAGGCCTTGGAGCAGATGACTATATTACCAAGCCCTTCTCTCCAAGTGAGATGGTGGCTCGTGTAAAAGCCCATATGGCCCGTTATGAACGTCTGATTTCCAGCGGCCTTCCGGCTAATGACATTATTGAGATCCGCGGTCTGAAGATTGACAAGACTGCCCGAAGAGTGTGGATCAATGGAGAAGAGAAAAACTTTACCACTAAAGAATTTGATCTTCTTACATTCCTGGCAGAGCATCCCAATCACGTATTTACGAAAGAAGAACTGTTTAATAAGATTTGGGATATGGAATCCATTGGAGATATTGCTACCGTTACGGTACATATCAAGAAAATCAGGGAGAAGATTGAGTTCAATACGGCAAAACCCCAGTACATTGAAACCATATGGGGAGTTGGGTATCGGTTTAAAGTATAGAAAGAAAATCTTGACAGCACTTTCACTTGCTGATATAGTTATTTTTTGTACGAACGAGAGGAGGAAAGGCCTGAGCGTGGCTGACCGCCTCTCGTTTTTGGTGCCGCTAAGTATCTGGGGAAAAGATGTCTGCGGCAGATTTTTCAAGTAAACAGAGTTAGAGACAGAGAGGATTAAGGAATTTATATATGGAGACAATGAAATTTGAAGAGTTAAAGCTGGATGATCGGATTTTACGGGCAGTTGCAGATATGGGATTTGAGGAAACTTCCCCGATTCAGGGACAGGCAATTCCAGTGGCATTAGAAGGAAATGATCTGATTGGACAGGCTCAGACCGGAACCGGCAAGACAGCCGCCTTTGGCATTCCTTTGCTGGAAAAGGTCGATCCAAAGCTGAAAAAGCTTCAGGCAGTTGTGCTGTGCCCGACCAGAGAACTGGCTATCCAGGTGGCAGAAGAGATTCGCCGCCTGGCAAAATACATGCATGGAATTAAGGTTCTTCCAGTATATGGAGGACAGGAGATTGTAAAGCAGATCCGGTCTTTAAAAGACGGCACCCAGGTGATTATCGGTACGCCGGGCCGCGTTATGGATCATATGCGCAGAAAGACCATCCGTACGGAAGAGGTTCACACAGTTGTGCTGGATGAAGCAGATGAAATGCTGAATATGGGATTCTTAGAGGATATGGAGACGATTTTAGGACAGCTTCCGGAAAATCGTCAGACCATGATGTTTTCTGCAACCATGCCTCCGGCAATTTTGGAAATCGCCCGCAAATTCCAGAAAGATCCGGTTACGGTAAAGGTAGTAAAAAAGGATTTAACTGTGCCGAAGGTTACTCAGTATTATTATGAGGTAAAACAGAAAAATAAAGTTGAGGTGTTAAGCCGTCTGCTGGATTTATATGCCCCCAAACTGTCTGTGGTATTCTGTAATACCAAAAAGGGTGTAGAAGAGGTAGTAGAGGCTCTTCAGGGACGGGGATATTTTGCAGAAGGCCTTCACGGAGATCTGAAACAGATCCAGAGAGACCGGGTTATGAACAGTTTCCGTAATGGAAAAGCAGATATTCTGGTGGCAACGGATGTAGCGGCTAGAGGCATTGATGTGGATGATGTAGAAGCGGTATTTAATTATGATATTCCCCAGGATGACGAATACTATGTTCACCGGATTGGCCGTACCGGAAGGGCTGGACGGGAAGGCAAGGCCTTCAGTCTGGTAGTGGGAAAAGAAGTATATAAAATGCGGGATATTCAGCGCTACTGCAAGACCCGGATTATTCCCCAGGCCATTCCGTCATTAAATGATATTACATCAATTAAGGTGGACAAGGTTCTGGATCAGGTTCGGGAAACCATCGAAAATCAGGATCTGGACGATATGATTGATGTAATCGAAATGAAACTGATTGAGGAAGATTATACAGCCATGGATTTGGCGGCAGCGCTGCTCCGGATTGTGGTAGGCGATGAGAACGAGGACATTGCGGAAAGCAGCCGTCCGGCTCGTTCATTAGATGATTTGGACTTTTATGGCGGCAAAGGTTCTGGAAAAGACCGGGGAGGCCGCAGAGGAAAAAATGATGCTGCCGGCAGAGGAAAAAACCGCAGAGTTAAAGCATCTGAAAAAGTCTATGACTATATTACAGGCGAAGGAAATACCATGGCAAGGCTGTTTTTAAATATTGGAAAATCCCAGAGAGTAACTCCGGGTGATATTTTAGGGGCAGTAGCCGGAGAGTCTGGAATCCCGGGACGGGCAGTAGGCAGTATTGATATGTATGACGGATATACCTTTGTGGAAGTTCCGGATGAGTATGCAGATACCGTGATCCAGTCTATGAAAAATACCAGAATAAAAGGAAAAAGCGTACACGCAGAAAGAGCGAATAGCAGGAAATGATAGTTGATGGATAAATTCTGGCTGTAAATATGGGATTTTAATGAGCTGTTCTGGCAAAAAACTGCCAGACAGCTTTTTTTCTAAAGGAGGATGAATATGACAAGGGAACAGTTGTTAAAGAAGCAGAGAACTGCATTTGCCGCAGGAAAAACCCTGGAACCATCTTTTCGGAGAGCAGCTTTGGTGCGTTTGAAAGCGGCTGTAGAACAGTTTCAGCCGGAGATTGAAGCGGCTCTGAAACAGGATTTAAATAAGTCGGAGTTTGAGGCTTATATGACGGAAACGGGGCTTACCATAAGCGCTCTTTCTTATACACTGGACCATTTGGAAAGCTGGACAAGGCGCCGGATTGTGCCTACGCCCCTGGCCCAGTTTCTGTCAATCAGCTTTACCATAAGGGAGCCTTATGGAACCGTACTGATTCTGGCTCCCTGGAATTATCCGTTTTTGCTGGCAATGGAGCCGCTGATTGGAGCAATTGCGGCTGGAAACTGCTGTATTGTAAAACCTTCTGAATATGCCTCAAATACAGCCGGTGTAATCAGAAAGATTGTAGAAAAAGCGCTGCCATCCTGGCTGGCAGCAGTGGTTACGGGAGACAAAACAGTAAGTGAAGAGTTGCTGGAACACCGTTTTGACTACATTTTCTTTACCGGAAGTCCGGCGGTAGGAAAAGAGGTATTAAAAAAGGCAGCTTATAATCTGACTCCGGTTACCTTAGAACTGGGAGGAAAAAGCCCCTGCATTGTAGACGAAAGCGCCAATATTCCCATGGCGGCTAAACGGATTGTGTTTGGCAAGTTCTTAAACGGAGGACAGACCTGCGTGGCTCCGGATTACATTTTAGTCCAGTCTGGTGTAAAAAAAGAACTGGTTCGGTGGATAACGTACTGGATACGGAAACAATTTGGGGAAAACCCGCTGATGCATGAGGACTATCCGAAGATTATCAACCGGAGACATTATACAAGGCTTTTGGATTTGCTGGAAGGACAGAGGCTGCTGGCTGGAGGCCAGTGGAGAGAAGAGACACTTCAGATAGCACCGGTTCTGGTTGACGAGCCGTCCTGGGACAGTCCTGTTATGAACGAAGAAATTTTTGGACCGATTCTCCCGGTTATTTCGGTTGGGTCGATTGAAGAAGCGGAACGAATCATTAAAAAAGGAGAAAAACCGCTGGCGCTGTATCTGTTTACCTCCAGAAAAGCGACGGAAACATATATCCTGAACCGGGTATCTTTTGGAGGAGGGTGTGTAAATGATACGATAATTCATTTGGCCAGCAATTACCTGCCCTTTGGAGGGGTGGGAAACAGCGGAATGGGCGCATACCATGGAAAGTATACATTTGAAACATTCAGCCATGAAAAAGCGATTGTGAAAAAAAGCGTCCGGATCGATTTGCCGGTGCGGTATCAGCCTTATACAAAAGGAAAACAGAAGATTTTGAAATTCGTTTTGTAGTATGTGAGATGTACCAAATCAAGCTATTTACTTTACGTAAAAATTGTGTTAAAATCAACAAATAAATAATGTGAAAACGTTACCCTATTTTTTCACGGGATTCACGGAAAAGAGGACGCTATGAAGAAAAAAGTAATCGTATTCGGAAGCTTTGTGGTGGATCTGATGGGGAGAACTCCTCATCTGCCAGCGCCAGGTGAGACGGTGAAGGGCAGTATGTTTCGGATGGGCCCTGGCGGAAAGGGCTTCAACCAGGGAGTGGCGGCCCATAAGGCAGGTGCAGATGTTACCATGCTGACCAAACTGGGACGTGATACCTTTGGCCAGGTAGCCCTGGATACTATGAAGGAACTGGGAATGGATGACAGTCATATTCTGTTTTCTGAGGACAGAGAGACAGGCTGTGCTCTGATTATGGTGGATGAGACTACAAGCCAGAACGAGATCGTGGTAATTTCGGGAGCCTGCAGCACCATTACGGATGAAGAGGTGGATCGGCTGGCGCCTCTATTGGACGGGGCATCTTACCTTCTGACCCAGCTGGAGACAAACCTGTCCTCCATTGAACGGATCATCAATCTGGCTTATGAAAAGGGAGTGCCTGTCATTTTGAATCCGGCGCCTGTGCAGCCAGTAGAGGATGAACTGTTAAGTAAAGTAGCGATGGTCACACCAAATGAAGTGGAAGCAGAGATTATGACGGGAATACCTGTGACAGACGAACTTTCTGCAGATCGCGCGGCAGCCTGGTACATGGAACGGGGAGTGAAGCAGGTAGTGATTACCCTGGGAGGCCGTGGTGTATATGTAAATGACGGAGTGAAAAAGGGTATTGTTCCGGCTTTTAAAGTAAAGGCTCTGGATACTACAGGGGCAGGGGATGCCTTTAACGGAGGCCTTCTTACCGCTCTTTCTGAAGGAAAAGACATTTGGGAGGCGGCAGCCTTTGCCAATGGCCTTGCGGCCCTTTCTGTGCAAAAGATGGGAACGACACTTTCCATGCCGCTTCGGGAGGAAATTGATGAGTTCTTACAATGTGACCATTTGTGATATTGCGAAAATGGCGGGGGTTTCTGTGACGACAGTATCCAGAGTATTAAATAACAAGGGATATGTAAGTGCAAAGACCCGGGGGCGTATTGAGGCCCTGATAAAAGAATATAACTACCGTCCCAATGCAGTGGCCAGAAGCCTGAGCCGCAAGGATACGGAGATGATTGCCGTAATCCTTCCAGGCAGGCTGAATCCGTTTTTTGCACAGATTCTGGATGCTGTGGACACAAGAGCCGACCGGGAGAGGCAGAGCGTGTTATTTTATAATACGGCAGAAGATCCGGAAAAGGAATACAATGCTGTGGCGCAGGCTATTGAACACCGGGTGAGAGGGATACTGCTCCTTCCGGTGATGGATTCCCAAAAACGTACAGCAGAACTTTTGACCTATGCAGAGACGTCCGGCATTTCTGTGGTTCTGGTAGACCGGGATGTGCCGGCAGGTTCCTTTAATTCTGTATTTATTGACAACAGTCAGGTGGTATATGATTCCATCCGGATCCTGTTTGAAGCCGGACACCGGGACATCGGGCTGATTGCCTGCCCGGAGACTTTAACAAAAGGAAGAGGCCGTCTGGACGGCTACCGGCGTTTTTTACAGGAATATGGCATTCCTGAGAAACCGGAATACATTTATGACGGAAAATTTGATGAAGAAAGCGGATACCAGGCCCTGCAGTATTTTTTCAGTCTGGAAAAGCCGCCGACAGCCGTATTGGCTACCTGCAGTTCCGCTACATTAGGCTGTGTCCGTTATCTCAATGAGAAGGGACTTAAAGGCGGCGAGGATATCGGGCTGATTGGCTTTGATGATATTGCGCTTCTCAATGTCATTGGCTATCAGGTGACAGTGGCAGACCGGCCTATGCGGGAGATGGCGGATCTGGCTTATGATATGCTGATGGATCAGATGCGGAGAGTATCGGAATCCGCCGGGGAGGCAGAGAAAACGCAGGAAGCCGGCGGGAAGGAAAAACAGACACAGAAAAAAGTTCTGTTAAAACCGCAGATTTTGCTTCGGGGAAGCGAAAAAATGAAGACAAAAGAAAGGATATACAGCCATGAGTGATACAGACAAGCGGCAGTGTGACCTGCTGATTAAAAACTGCAGGATGCTGACGCCGGAATTTGAGATTCTGGAGCATACTTCTGTAGCTGTTTTGGGTTCGCAGATTGGAGAAGCAGGATTGTCTTCTCAGGTGGATGCCCACTGGGAGGCAAAAGAGGTTCTGGAGGCAGATGGCAATCTGTTAATGCCTGGTTTTGTCGATGGTCATACCCATACCTGCCAGCAGCTTCTGCGCGGCAGAACGGCAGATGAGTACCCAATGATCTGGACCCGTTTTTTAGTGCCTTTTGAAAGTAATTTAAGTCCGGAGGATGTACGGGCTTCTGCAAGACTGCATTGTATTGAGATGATCAAAGCAGGCTTTACGGCATTTGCGGATGCCGGAGGCGTGCATATGGATCAGGTGGCGGAAGCGGCAGTGGAGACCGGTATGCGGGCTGCACTGTGTCCTTCTACTATGGATATGGGCAATGTAGTATGCGGAGAGATGAAGCGGAGTACAGAGGACTGCATCAAGGCAACCGAGGAACTGCACAGCCGGTATCAGGGCGCTGGAGATGGACGGATTGATATCTGGTTTGGCATCCGCCAGCTGATGACCTGCTCGAAGGAGTTAATTGAACAGATTGTGGAGAAAGCAGAGGAACTGGATACCGGTATCCATATGCATTTATGCGAGCATAAGGACGAGGTCAGCTTCTGTCTGCAGAATTACGGCCTGAGGCCTGCCGAGTTTTTGGAATCAGTGGGGGCTTTAAGTCCAAGGCTTCTTACCGCCCACAATGTGCTCCTGACAGAACGGGATATTTCCCTTCTGGCACAGCGGGGGATTCATGCGATCTTATGCCCTATGGCAAACTTTATTAACCATGGTTTTCCGAAAGTTCCTTCCATGCTGGAGAGAGGATTGTCTGTGGGGATCGGCTGCGATGGCGCATCCCACATCGGACTGGATATGTTTACTCAAATCCGCTCGCTGAAAGCCGGGACTATGGCCCAGTGGGGACTTCCGGTATTTGATCCGGTGGCAATCCCCAATCGGGAACTTCTTAAGATGATTACGCTTGGAGGGGCAAAGGCTCTGCGCAGGGACGCAGAACTTGGGACGATAGAAGAAGGAAAAAAGGCAGATTTGATTCTGATGGATATCAAGGGGCCTCATATGCGTCCTACCCAGCGTCTGCAAAACACAGTGGTGTCTTCGGGAACCAGTCATGACATCTTACATACCATTATTAATGGAAAAGTTGTTATGCGCGATCGGGAGCTTGTGGCTCTGGACGAGGAGAAGATAATAGCCGATGCAGAGCAGCATATGGAAGAAATCATCAGGAAGGCAGGAATCTGACCATGGAAAAGAAGATTTTATACAGCTGCGATACAGGAGTGGACGACGCTTTGGCGCTGGCATACCTGGCGGCTCAGAAGGATTGCCAGGTGGTGGGGGTCACCTGTTCTTATGGCATGAGTTATGTAGGGGATGTGTTCCGGAATACCAAAACAGCTTTGAAATTGTTTGGTCAGCCGGATATTCCGGTGGTTATGGGAAGTGAGACGCCTTTAAGCGGCGAAAAAATGGATTTTTCCGAAGGCAGCAGATTTCATGGTATGTCCGGAATTGGCGGCGTACTGCCGCCCAGTACGAAAGCGGACTGGGGTGAGGCAAAGCCTGAAGATGCCACGGATTTTATCATCGGAATGATTGAACAGTACGGAAAGGAACTTTGCTGGGTAACCAGCGGCCCTATGACAGATATGGCCAGAGTGCTGAGAAAAGCTCCTCATATAGCAGAAAAGGTGGGTTCCGTGTATGTCATGGGTGGAGCGCTGGCTACACCAGGGAATATAGGACCTGCAGCAGAGGTAGTAACAGAGGCAAATGTGCGTCTGGATACAGAGGCCTGCAAAGAAGTATTGGAATCTCAGCTTCCTCTGACCCTTGTCGGTCTTGATGTGACCAGAAAGACGTTATTTACCTATGAGGATCATGAACGGTGGCATCAGATTGGTACAAAGAGCGCCCTGTTCCTTTATGAGGCACTGAAACATTACCTGGGAGCATATAAGCAGAATCATTCTTATTTAAATGGATGCGGACTCCACGATCCTCTGGCAGCAGTGGCAGCCATTCATCCGGAGATTCTGACTACCATTCCCATGCATCTGACCTGTATTACAGAAGGACCCCTGCGGGGAAGAACCACAGAAGATGTATGGAAGTGCAACGATCCGGACTACCATATGCAGGCAGCTATGTTTGTAGATGTAAAGGCATTTCAGAAAGAGTTTTTTGGTACAGTGGAAGCCATGCTGAAGGAACATTAGGGAGGAAGTCCATGGAACGGATTTATGTTGCGGGATTTGATGTGTTTTATCCCGACTGGAAGGAAAAACGTTATTTTGAATACAGGGAGCTTTGTGCCGGATATGGCTTTGAGATGCAGGCTCAAAAGGCGGCTCCCAACGAAGGAAAGACCCTTGGAGAGCAGATTTTTCTGAAGAACATACATGCTATCGAAAGCTGTCAGTATGTGGCGGCCAACTTAAACACATTTCGCGGGAAAGAGCCGGACAGCGGTACATGCTTTGAGATAGGTTATGCATATGCGCTTGGAAAAAAAATATACGGATATCTGGAGGATGACCGGACCATGCTTGAAAAAATGGGAGCGGCAGCAGATGAGAATGGATTTACAGTGGAGGACTTTGACCTTCCGGTAAATCTGATGCTGGGCTGTACGGCTGTCATTGTAAAAGGCGGGCTGGAGGATTGCCTGAAGGAGATACGGAGAAGGGAAGGGAGAGACTGATGGCACATCTGCTGGAAGTAAAAGACGTGACCAAGATTTACGAAGGCGGCGTACTGGCGAACCACAATGTGAATTTTACAGTAGATGAAGGAGAGATTCACGCCCTTGTGGGAGAAAATGGAGCAGGAAAGAGTACGCTGATGAAGATGCTTTACGGACTGGAAAGCATCACCTCCGGTCATATTTATATGAATGGAGAAGAATTGAAACTTTCATCCAGTAAAGACGCGATTGCTCATGGAATCGGAATGGTGCATCAGCATTTTATGCTGGTAGATTCTTTGACCGGAGCAGAAAACATGATGCTGGGAATGGAAAAGACCAGTTTTGTCTCAAACAAAAAGCGGGACATCCAGATTACCAACGAAGTAGCAAAGAAGTATAATTTTGATATTGATGCGTCCAGGCGGGTGCGGGATATGAGCGTTGGTATGAAGCAGAAACTGGAGATTTTAAAGATTTTATACCGCAGCGCAAAACTGATTATTCTGGACGAGCCTACGGCAGTCTTAACGCCTCAGGAGACAGAGGAATTATTTGAAAAGCTTCTGGATTTGAAAAAGAGAGGCATGACGATTATCTTCATTTCCCACAAGCTGAATGAAGTAAAGCGCATCAGCGACCGGATTACGGTATTAAAGGGAGGGGAGACGCAGGGAACCCATCTTACCAAGGATGTGACAGAAGAAGATATTTCCAATCTGATGGTGGGCAGGGAGATTACCTTTGATTACGAGAAGGCATCCGTTAAGCCGGGAGAAGAAGTGCTCCGGGTGGAGGGGCTGAAGTATGTAGACAAATTTAAGATTCCCAAGCTGTCAGGTGTAAGCTTTGATGTACATAGGGGAGAGATCGTAGGCATAGCAGGTGTAGAAGGAAACGGTCAGAGTGAACTGATTTCCATTATTACCGGAAATATGCGGGCGATTTCGGGAAAGGTATTTTTAAATGGCAGGGACATTACCAGAGAGTCGGTAAATGCGATCCGAAAAGCAGGAATGTCTCATGTACCGGAGGATCGAATGGTAGACGGCTGCGCCTCAGAGATGAGCGTGCAGGAAAACCTTATTGTATCCAATATCGATACCTTTACCAACAAGCTGGGCATGGTGCAGACCAGCAGAGTGAAGGAACACTGTGCACAGCAAATTGAGGAATTTACGATTAAGACCAAAGACGAGAACCAGTCTATCGGCAGCCTGTCCGGAGGAAATATCCAGAAGGCTATCGTGGCCAGAGAGTTTAAGGCAAAAAGTGATCTGCTGGTGCTGAACCAGCCTACCAGAGGCGTGGACGTAGGAGCAATTTCATTTATCCACTCCAAGATTCTGGAGATGAGGAAGCATGACAAAGCGATTCTGCTGGTATCTGCCGACTTAAACGAACTGATTTCCTTAAGTGACCGGATTCTGGTCATGCATAAAGGGAAGGTGGTTGCTTCCCTGAAAAATGAGCCCAAGGTTACAGAACAGGAACTGGGACTGTATATGCTGGGAATCAAGAAGCAGGAGGGATTGGAGTAGGTCATGGAAAATAAAACGCAGAAGACGAAAAAATTTGATATCATGAATTACTTTGGAGTCATCCGGATTGCGGCGGCGCTGCTTCTGTCCATGGTTTTGGTGTTCGTCATTATCTTTTTTGTCAGCGAGACACCGGGAGTTGCCATCCAGAAACTGATGTTAGGCCCTCTGGAGACTAAGAGAAGCTTTTTTAACGTGATCGTGCGGGCTATCCCGCTGGTATTTACGGGTCTGGGACTGACTCTGTGTTTGAAGAGCGGAATCTTTAACATTAGTTCCGATGCATCTTTTTACATGGGAGCTGTGATTTCTACAGCTATCGCCATTTCCGTTCCGCTGCCCAATATCGCCCATCAGACGGTACAGATTCTGACCGCTGCAGTGGTTGGAGGCCTGATCTCCATGCTGCCGGTTATTATCAACAAATATACAAAGGTCAATCCGGTCGTTCTTGCCATTATGGCAAACTCCATTTTTTACTACTTTGGCCTTTCCATCATCAGTACGTTCTTTTTGGAACCCAGCGGCAGCTGGGGAAGCTATAAGTTCCCGGATGATGCGAGACTGGGAACCATGATTAAAGGAACAACGCTTCACTGGGGATTTGTGATTATGATTGTGGTGACGATCCTTGTAATCTTCTTGATGAACAAGACGTCTTTTGGCTACAAGGTACGTGTGACGGGAAGCAATCCGGCCTTTGCCAAAGCGTCCGGCATTAAGACGGGATTTGTTATCCTTATGGCTCAGTTTTTAGGCGGCGCCATCGCCGGTATGGGCGGTGCGATTGAAATCGTAGGCGTATATAAGCGGTTCCAGTGGCAGACCCAGACCAACTACGTATGGGACGGTCTTTTGATTTATATGCTGGCCAATGGAAACCCTATGTACATTCCGCTTACGGCTTTTTTCATCGCTTATCTGAGAGTCGGCGCAGAGATTATGTCCAGAGCATCGGATCTGGATCCGGAGATCGTCACCTTCCTTCAGGGTATTATCATCCTGCTGGTGGCATCCCAGAGATTTCTTTACTTTATCAAACAGAGACATGACCAGAAGATGTCTCTTAAGCAGGCAGAGGAAGGAGGTGCAGCAGCATGACAGAATTTTTCTTATCCCCTACGTTCTGGAAGACAGTGCTTGCCAGCACCACTCCGGTTATGCTGGCTACATTGGCAGCTAATATGATGACCAAGTCCGGGATTTTCAACCTGGCAATTGAAGGAACCATGCTGATCTGTGCCCTTACCGGCGTGGTGGTAAGCGCATTTACCCAGAATCTCTGGGCAGGCTGTCTGGTGGCTGTCCTTATGGGTGTTTTGGTTTCCTTTATATTTGGTTACTTTGCTTTGATTATGAAAGGCGCTATGAATGCCTGCGGCGTTGCTATGAACCTGATTGCTTCGGGCGGTACGGTGTTTGTACTGGTAATGCTTACCGGCAGCAAGGCCAATTCCAGTGCATTAAAGAGTCTGACGTTCCCGGTAGTGGAGATTCCATTTATCAAAGATATCCCGATCCTTGGAACGATTATTTCAGGACAGAATCTGGTGACCTATATTGGCTGGGGCATTGTGGCTCTGACAGCATGGATGCTTTACAAGACCAAGCTGGGTATCAACATCAGAGCAGTAGGAGAAAATCCGGCAGCGGCCAAAGCAGCCGGAATCAATGTAATTTTCCATCAGTTTGTGGCGCTGGCGATTTGCGGCATATCCTGTGCATTCGGCGGTATGTATCTGTCCATGGGAGCGCTGCGTTCCTTTACCACCGGCATGGTGGCGGGCAGAGGCTATATGTCCCTTGCCATGGATGCCATGAGCCAGGGAAATCCCGTAGTAGGGTGTTTAAGTTCCCTGCTGTACGGTTTTTCGGATACTATCACCGTGTACCTGCAGCTTTACAGTAAGATTGACTTAAAGCTGATTGAGGCATTCCCATATCTGTTTATTATCGCCGTACTGGTGGTGATTCAGGGAATCCGCAAGATGATAGCCCGGAAGAAAGAAAAGCTTGCAAGCCTGAGTCAGGCTGCATCATAAATCTATTTTACTAAAAGGAGGAAAAAAACATGGCACAGGAGTATTATGATCCATGGTCTAACACAAAGACCGTCAACGGCCTTGATGCGGATTTGGTGATTTCCGCATTGCAGAAATGTATTCGCCGGGCAGAGGAGGA
Organism: uncultured bacterium; assembly: GCA_905215625.1. Lineage (GTDB taxonomy): Bacteria > Bacillota > Clostridia > Lachnospirales > Lachnospiraceae > UMGS1370. The sequence goes on along the minus strand of CAJMQQ010000002.1, from coordinate 65,271 downwards.
TACGGCTCTTCGTATGGCCTACGAGCTTTATATGACATCCACCTTCCACGAAGAGAAAATGTGGAATCGTCTGCTGGTGATTTCCGTAGAGGATATCGGTTTCGGCAATGAGCAGGCTCCTATTTTTGTAAAGACGATGTACGATCTTCACAAGGAATATGCTTATAAGGATGGAGACCGCCCAATTTTCTTTATGCATGCCATCCGTTATCTGTGCAAGTGCCAGAAAGAGCGTTCTACTGACCACATCAAGAACATCATTATGAAGGAATTTGATGCTGGTTACGTTCCGGAGATTCCGGATTATGCTATCGATATGCATACCATTCAGGGAAGAGCAAGAGGCAGAGACGTATTCTATTTCCTGGATGAAGCAAGCAAGGTTCAGCCGCTTTGGGACGGCTACGATGATTCGTACCGCTTAAAGCTTTATGAAATGTGCAAAAAGGAAGCTGAGCAGAATAAGGAGGAAGAGTAAAATGAAAAAATTTAACCGTTTCGCAGCAGCAGCTATGTCTGCTATGATGGCAGCAAGCCTTCTGGCAGGATGCTCCAAGCCTGCAGAGGAAACCAAGGCTGAAACTACTGCAGCAGCGGCAGAGAGCCAGGCTGAGGAGACTAAGGCAGAAGAGACTGAAGCAGCAAAAGAAGACAACGGAGAACTGAAGGAAGTTTACGTATTTATCCGTGACAGAGGCGACCTGTCCTACTGGGACAGCATGGCAGAAGGCGCTGACAGAGCAGTTAAGGATTATGCAGACAGAGCCAATGTTCATGTAGTAGAGACGACTGCAGATCTGCAGGCAAACCTGCAGGCTATGTACGAGGCAGCTGATGCAGGCGCAGACCTGATTGTTACTGCTTCTGACTTTAAGGACAATCTGGTAGAAGTTGCCAACGAGTTCCCTGACATTGCATTCACCATTATCAGTGAAGACGTAATCGATCAGTGCGAGAACGGCAATGCTTACGGCGTGGATTTTGCTACCAGCCAGGCAGCATATCTGGGCGGTATTGCAGCAGCCGATCTGGCAGAGAGCGGCGTAATCGGTTTCATCGGCGGTATGGATGAATCTCTGGTTATCCAGGAGTTCCTGTGGGGCTACATTCAGGGTGCAAAGGCATACAATCCAGATACCAAGATCGTTTACAACTATGTAGGCGCATGGAACGATCCGGATACTGCAAAAACCCAGGCTATGACCCAGTACAACGATGCTAACGCAGACGTAATCTTCGCATGTGCAGGCGGTTCCGGCAACGGTGTTCACAATGCAGCAGGCGAGGCAGGAAAATATGTATTCGGCGTAGACAGCGACCAGTCTTTACTGTATAAAGATGATCCAGCTATCAGCGCTCAGTTTGCTACTTCTATTGTAAAGGAAGTGGGAAATGCTGTTTATACTGTAATCGGCCAGTATCTGGATGAAGGAACTCTGCCTTTCGGCGAGTATGAGATTCTGGGACTTGCTGACGGTGCAGTTGGCATTGTAGAAAGCGATGTTTTAATGAACGCACTGTCTGACGAAGGTAAGGCTGCTCTGGAAGAAGCAAAGGCAGGTATTGCTGATGGTTCTGTAGAGGTTCTCAGCGCTATCGGAAAGAGCCAGGATGAAATCAAGGCATTTATTGATGAGAATTGCCAGTAAGTTTTTAACAATAGAAAACAGATGGTAACAGATTCCGCGGTTTCCTGAATAGGGAAGCCGCGGAATTTTTCGCAGTAAAGTTCCTGAAAGGTCATAACCAAACACAGCTTTTTACTTTTGATTCAGCCTTTCTTTGGCTTCTTCAACAGTTTCTCCGTCTTTGGTCAGATAGTGGTCAACAAAAGCGTCTTCGATTTTACTATAACCGCCGATAACGGTATCTTCAATTTTTTGATAGGTTCCCATAACTTTTTCTGCTATTTTTTCATTTGCTTTTACAAGTTTCGATTTTGCCATTGTTCAGGTTCCTTTCTTTTGGTTTTGTTATCATAGATAAGCTAAGCATCAGCACAAACGGGCATACAGCAGTTCCTGTCATTGCGTTCATCAAGAAAACCTGCTTGATTGCTTTCACGATAGTCATTGTGATTTTATAAAAAGTGTAAACTTCAATCTTTAATGCCTTTTGTCAAAGGGATCAGGCAGAGCAAAACAGCAATTCCAAGCAAGCCGATTACAACGCCTAAAATCATTCTTCCCCAGACCATGCTAAAGCACATTCCTACACCCAGCGCCAAAGCGCCAGCGACACCAACAATGACCGTCAGAACAGCCTTTCCAGTTATATGGAGCGGCTGCTTGTGTTCCATCTTTCTCCATACAATCAGCGTGATAACACCAAGAAGCAGACCGACACAGCCGAAAATAACTCCAGGTCTGAACGCGTTCCACTCCGGGATAAGCGCCATACATACGCCAAGAGCAAAAAGAACGATACTGACTGTTCCTAACACCAGTGCAACAAAATTACTTTTTTTCATTTTTAAACACCTCCAAATTATTAAAACAACAGTTGTTGTTTTTTGCAAATCAAGTATAATAGAATGGAAAGGGAAAAACAATCATCAATTTGCAAACAAGTGTTGGAATAAAGGAGCAATTATGAATACGCCTAACAATAAGAGAAAAAGAGAATCTATGGAGCGAATCGAAAAGGTTTTTATTGAACTGCTTCAAACGAAAGAGTTAAATGAAATTAGTGTATCCGATATTTGTAAACGCGCCGGACTAAACAGAACTACATTTTATGCGAACTATACGGATATTTATGGGTTGGCTGACGCAATACGGGATAAACTTGAAGCTGCAGTAGCTGATTTATATAAAGATGAAATCACACATGGTTTTAACAGCCATGACTATCTGAAATTATTCCGCCATATCAAAGAGAATCAGATTTTCTATCAGACCTATTTCAAACTTGGTTATGATAATCAATATAAAATTATTATCTATGATACGGATCTGGCAAGGACACATTTTCAAAATAAATTCGTTGAGTATCATATGGAATTTTTTAAGGCAGGCATTACGCAGGTCATAAAGCTTTGGCTGAAAAATGGATGTAAAGAAAGCCCGGAAGATATATTTGAAATTATTAAAAGTGAATATAAGGGACGAGAAGCTTTCTTTGACAATAAGAGGGATGATGCAGTATGAAAAAGCTGTCCCTTCTTCTCAGGGATTTGAGATATAATCAAGAGAACAGACAGGAAAACCCGCCAGGGAACATCATGTATGGCTGGGTACGGACAACCGTCCTGCTCAGAGAAGGTTGCCAATCTGAAAAAAACAGGTTATACTGGATTTTAGAATAAAATTATCAGAAAGAGAGGGGTTAGCAATGATTATACAAAGCAGCAGAGTCTGGATTGCCGGACAGTTTATTCCGGCGCAGCTGGAAGTGAAAGAGGGTGTGATTGACCGAATTTACGGCTATGGTGAAAAACAGGCAGATGCGGACTATGGAGATAAGAGAATCGTCCCTGGCTTTATTGATGTTCATACCCATGGAGCTTACGGATTTGATACCAATGACGCAGATCCGGAAGGACTGCGGGACTGGATGAAACGGATTCCGGAAGAAGGAGTTACTTCTATTCTGCCAACTACAGTTACCCAGATGCCGGACGTTCTGACAGCAGCAGTAGCCAATGTGGCGAAGGTAATTGAGGAAGGCTACGAAGGTGCGGAGATTTTGGGAATCCACTTTGAAGGCCCTTATCTGGATATGGAATATAAAGGGGCTCAGCCGCCGGAAGCCATTGCAAAACCCAGCGTAGAGCAGTTTAAGGGATATCAGGAAGCGGCAAAAGGCTGGATCAAATATATTACCCTGGCGCCGGAGCAGGATGAGGATTTTGCCCTTACCAGATACTGCAGCCAGAACGGCGTAGTCGTCAGCATGGGACATTCCTCTGCAACCTATGAAGAGGCCCTGATGGGAATTGCCAATGGAGCTATGTCTATGACTCATGTATACAATGGCATGACCCCTTACCATCACCGCAAGCCGGGGCTGGTGGGAACTGCGATGCGGGTACGGGATATTTACGGCGAAGTAATCTGCGACGGATGTCATTCCCACCTGGCTGCATTAAACAATTACTTTACTGCAAAAGGCAGGGATTATGCAGTAATGGTCAGCGATTCCCTGAGAGCAAAACACTGTCCTCCAGGCGGGAAATACCAGCTGGGCGGTCATGACATCGAAATCGGGGAAGACGGACTGGCAAGATTAAAAGGAACCGAGACCATTGCAGGCAGTACCTTGTATATGAACCGGGGATTAAAGATTCTGGTAGAAAAAGCCATGATTCCATTTGACGCTGCTTTAAATTCCTGTACCATTAATCCAGCGAAAGCCCTTCGGGCAGATGACAGAAAGGGACGTCTGGCAGCAGGGTATGATGCAGACATCGTAGTATTAGAAGATAATTATGATGTAATTCAGACCTATTGCCGCGGAAAGGCAATGCTGTAATTTAATGTTACGATTCAGGAAGGCGGCAAAACCGGACAAGAAAATGCTTGGTCCGGAACCGTTATGATTTAATATAAAAAACTCCGGGCTTTGCTGATTATACAGCAGATCCCGGAGCTTTTTTAAAATGCCTGCCATAAGAGATATGATACTCGCGGCAAATTTGACGGATGGTGAAAAATCCGATGATGGAAGATAAAACGCCGATAGCGATGTTGCTGAATGCCATAACGATTCCAACGCTGACGCTTCCAAGGGAGGTAAACTGTTGAAGTGCCCAGAGCACTGGAACGCGGAAGGCGAATACCCGGCAGAAGTTGATAAACAGGGTGGATTTGGTTTTTCCAAAGCCGTAAAGCATTCCTATAACGGCTGAGTTGATTCCCAGAGGAATGGCGCCCCATGCTTCAAACTGGTAGATGGAGATAATCAGTTCCTGAAAAGCTGGGTCATTCTGGGCAAAGAGCCAGGTAATTTGACGCAGAAAGACCAGGTTGAAGATCATAGTAACGGTACTGATGGCCATATTAATAGCAGCTGTCCAAAAGAAGATTTCCAGCGCCCTGGCTGGTTTTCCGGCTCCTAAATTCTGGCTGATGATGGCAGAACTTCCATCCTGGAATCCGATGTGGGGAGTGGTACTGATGCCTCCGATGTTGTTGGAGATACCAAGGGCGCCTACAGTCAGGGCGCCGTAAACGGTACTCATAGAATTAACCAGGACTTTTCCAAGGGAGAAGGCTGCCTTTTCCACAATAACCGGGCCAGACAGGGTTAAAATGGGGAGAACCACTGACTTTTTAAAGGTAATGCTGGAAAAGGAGAATCCAAAGGCATTGCCTGGCTGACAGATATTGACGGCAGCGGCAGCAAACATCAGCGCTTGGGAGATAATAGTGGCAATGGCAATCATGTGAATCCCGCCGTGGAATCCATATACGAATATTGCGGTAAGAATCAATTTTACGGCAATGACAGCGACATTGAGAATCAGAATCCATCTGGAATGTCCCCTGGCCCGTTCGACAGAAATATAGACATTGTTAAAAAACATAATTACCATGCCGATTAAGTCTAGGCGGAAATAAGAAACGCCGTCAGCCATAAATTCTTCCGGAGTACCGGCAAATCTTAAAAATTCTTCTGTGAAAGGGAGTAAAACGCCCAGAAGAAGGATGCTGACGGCGGCGCACAGCGAGTAAAGGGTGCTGACCCGTTTTTTTACCAGGTCAAAGTCTCCGGCTCCATAGGCTTCGCTGATCTTAACGCCTGCGCCTACTGCCAGACCACCGCCTAAGGCCGACAGGGTCATGTCCAGCTGGGACAGGTAAGAAATGGTGGATACCGCAGAAGAGCTGATGTGAGAAGCCATCAGGGAGTCCAGAATCTTAAACAGCTGATTTAAGCTTTGATAGAGAGCCAGAGGAACACTTACATATAAAATTACTTTCCACGCCGAAGCGTTTAAGGAAAATTCTCGGAATTTCCGGTCTTTTTCAGATAGTTCAGCTTGAGAATCCATAATACAAAATCCTTCCTTATCATTTCCACGAGTATCGTCTTAATTGAAGCCACTCATTGGATGTTTCCCATCATAATACAAAAATAAAAGGTTTTCTACGATTTTTCTGTCGTATTCCAAGAAAACTACTGATTTTTTGTTTTATTTCGGATAAAATGAAGAGAGAAAAAAGAACGTACAGAAGGAAGGAAAACAGGATGGAAGAAAAAAATTTTATGCCAGAAGCATATGGATGGCCGCCAGAAGCAGAAATTACCAGAAAAAAGAGGGAACAGGGATTTTCGATGAAAGACGTCCATTCCCATCCGATTTACGAGTTGTTTTATCTGACTTCCGGTACGTGCCGGGTATTTATCGGGCATTCGATTTATTATGTTAATGCTGGAGATTTTATTTTAATCCGGCCTGGACAGCTTCATAAAACTACTTATGAATCCAGTCCGGTAGCCGAGCGGGTAACCATTGGATTTTTAGAGCCGGCAGTGGAACTGATGCGGAAATTATGCCCAGGGGCAGATGTGGATCAGCTTTTTCATACGGTAAAAATCGGAATTTCCCTGGAGCGCCGTCCTTATGCAGAAGAATTATTCCGGAAAATAGAAGACGAGAGACGACAGGCAGATGGCTATTCCGCCATGCTGAAAGGCGGCTATTTGCTGGAACTACTGGCGTTTTTAGGAAGAGAAGGGAAAAAAGCAGGGATTTCGGAAAGTCTGGACGAGATAGAAATGGAGATTCAAAAGGCGGCCGATTATCTGTACATTCATTATCCGGATTCGCTGAGCCTGGAAAAGATGGCAGAACAGGCTCATATGAGCCCTGCCTATTTTTCTAAAAAATTCCATAAGCTGACGGGATTCGGATTTAAGGAATATCTGACCCATGTCCGCATTGAGGCGGCGGCAAAGATGTTAGCCCAGGGAGAAGAATCCATAACAGACATTGCTTTAAGCTGCGGATACAGCGACGGCAATTATTTTGGTGACGTTTTCTGCAAATTGAAAGGGATGTCTCCCAGGCAGTACCGTAAGAGGGTCAAACGTTTGGATAAAAGTTTCTTGAATAAAAGCATATCAACCCTTACAATAGAAGGAAAATAGATTTGTAGAATAGGAGTGGTAAATTATGATGTATCTGTTGTTCGTGCTGGTAAGTTTTGGCGCGTCAATTGTTGGAGCGATTTGCGGAATCGGCGGCGGAGTAATTATTAAGCCCACCCTGGACGCATTTGGTGTGTTAAGCGTGGCTACCATAAGCTTTCTGTCTGGCTGTACGGTATTGTCCATGTCCTGTTATTCGGTAATAAAAGCAAAGATGGCAGGGGATTCCAGTGTAGATACAAAGACGGGTACGCCGTTAGCAATCGGTGCGGCTGCCGGAGGTATCGTAGGCAAGATGATGTTCCAGTATCTGTCCAATATGTTTGCGGATAAAGATATGGTAGGAGCAGTCCAGGCCGGATGCCTGATGATTATTACGCTGGGAACTTTAATCTATACGATTAATAAATCCAGAATCAAAACCCGCAGGCTGACAAATGTAGGAGTATGCCTGGTAATTGGTCTTGTACTGGGAATTATGTCTTCTTTCTTAGGAATTGGCGGAGGCCCGATTAACCTGGTGGTTCTGTTCTATTTCTTTTCTATGGACACCAAGACGGCAGCAGCAAACTCTCTGTACATTATCCTGTTCTCCCAGATTACCAGTCTGGCCAATACCCTGATTACCAGAACGGTTCCAGAGTTTGACGTGGTTTTATTAGTTCTTATGGTGATTGCAGGAATCGGCGGAGGCATGGCTGGCCGTTCCATTAACAAAAAGATCGATACCGATACCGTAGACAAGCTGTTTATCGGATTAATGGTCGTACTGATTTTAATCAATATTTATAACATTTACCGTTTTATGGCGTAATGGAAAGAAACCGCTGCTTACCAATTTTCTGGCAGGCAGCGGCTTTTTTATGGAAGAAATCCGGTTGTTTTTCATTAAATGCGGTCTGGATTCCAGTTCTTTATGAGTGGTTATTTTTCCGACTTTTTCTGAAATTGTTGAAACAAGTTCCAGCATTCTATTGGTAATGGTATAGGGCGGTATATAATTACTCACAGTTTCACCTCATCTTGCTTATTATCTTGCGTATTATCTTACACTATTCTACAAAGGAGTGGCTCATAATATAAAATTCATCCTGGCTGGGCAGGTGCTTTTTCTCCATTTTTTCCAGGGTATCGTCGTATTTCTGGGCTTCTTCTTCGGAAACAGCCATGACTGGACTGTCGTAATAAAACCATTTTCTGCCGTCTAATGCACCGGGAACCAGTTCTTTTACCATCATGGCAGACGGGAATTTGCCGCCTTCCACGCAGACATTAAACTTTTTGCAGCTCTGGAATCCTCTGCTTACATAGTTTGCCGGACTTCCGAAAATGACGATAACATCATAGCCAAGAGCGGCGGCTTTCTCAAAGGAATGCTCCAGAAGAAGCTTTCCAAGGCCCTTTCTCTGACGGGCTGGGTCGATAGAAACAGGACCGAAAGTCAGAATCTGTTTTTCCGCGCCCTGTTCGTCGATCAGGCGGGATTTGGTATACATAATGTTTCCGATGATTTCTCCATCTTGTTCCATTACAAGATCCAGTTCTGGAATAAAGTCTTCATGCTCCCGCATGATGCGGACCAGGTAATGTTCGGAACAACCTGGGACATAGATGTTATAAAATGCTTTCCTGGTAAGAGTTTCAACGGCCTGGTAATCTTTCGGCTCTTCATTTCTGATAATCATGGGATACCTCCTGAATGTGTGTGATTGTCTGTGAATTTGTTTCAGGGTGCCGGAGAGCGTGTCTCTGTACAAATATTCCAGAACGCCTGACCAGCCAGGGACATGGGATACTGTGGATTCTGGACTGCGCAGATACGGCGCGGCGGAACCGGAAGATTGAAATCCAGTTTTACCAGGCGGCCATTTTTAAAAAATGGATAGGCAAAGTTTTCCGGCACAAGAGCCAGGCCAAGATTTTCGGCCGCCAGCGGACAGAGCAGATCCGTAGTGGGAAGTTCAATATCCGGCTGCAGATGAAATCCTTCTGCAGAAAACTGCTGTTCCCAGAACTCTCTGGTGGCAGTACCGCTTTCTGTACAGATAAGGGGATAGGACAGCAGATCTTTTAAGGACAACTGCCGGCCCTGCAAAAAGGAAAAGGCGGGGCCAGCCACTACAATATCCTGAAAACTGTCTAATGGACAAATAATAAAATCATCTTCTTCGGGAATGGGAGAAATAACAACTGCAAAATCCAGCTCCCCATTTTTCAGGGCAGTAACCGCGCTGAGGGCATTATAGGACTGGATCTGGAACTTAATGGAAGGAAATTCCTTGTGGAACCGGCCAAACCGGGGCAGTAGGTAGTTGTGAAGCGTCATTTCGCTGGCGCCTAGACGGATGGTTCCGGAATCCAGGGCCTGCAGGCTGCTCAGTTCGCTTTCCGCTGCAAAAATCTGCTGACAGGCTTTGGAAATGTGCTGGTAAAGAATAGTTCCTTCTGGTGTCAGAAGGAGGCCTCTTTTCGTACGAATAAACAGGGTGCATCCCAAATCATTTTCCAGATTCTGAATTAGGCGGCTGACCGTGGGCTGGGATAAAAACAGTTCCTTTGCAGCCAGAGTCATACTGCCCAGGGACGCGGCATAGTAAAAGATTTTGTAGTAATCAAAATTTGTGCTCATAAAGCCTTTCCTATCCATAGATAAAACGTATGGATAAATGCAAAAAATATCATTATCAAAAAATATCTGAATATAGTATAATCAATTACGGAAAATTTGACAAGAGATATGATAGGAGCATAAGAAAATGAATAAGGATTTAACACAGGGAAGTCCGTCAAAGGCGCTATGGATGTTTTCCATCCCCATGTTCGTCAGCGTGATTTTCCAACAGCTGTATAATATTGCAGACAGCGTGGTAGCTGGTAAGTTTGCAGGAGAAAGCGCGCTGGCGGCAGTAGGAGCTTCTTATCCCATCACCATGATTTTTATGGCAGTAGCGGTGGGAAGCAACATCGGATGCGCGGTAGTCATTTCCCAGCTTTTTGGGGCAAAGAGATACGGGGAATTAAAAACAGCAGTGTATACGACGCTGATTTCCAGCAGTGTGATCAGCATGATTTTAATGGCGCTGGGCCTGGGTTTCTGCCGTCCCATGCTTTCCGGGCTCCAGACTCCGCAAAACATCTTTGAGGATGGAGCGCTGTATCTGAACATTTATATCGGGGGATTCTTATTTCTGTTTCTTTATAACGTCAGTACAGGTATTTTTACCTCTCTGGGAGATTCCAGAACGCCGCTTTATTTTTTGATTGGATCGTCCCTGGGAAACATTGTGCTGGATCTGGTATTCGTCATTGTATTTCACTGGGGAGTGGCAGGCGTTGCCTGGGCAACGTTTCTGGCTCAGGGTGCGGCCTGTATTCTCGCCCTGTTTGCATTAAAAAAGCGGATGCAGTCCATTCCGGCAGAAGGAGAAACAGAACTTTTTTCCTGGGGAATGCTGCAAAGAATCAGTACAGTGGCAATTCCAAGTATTTTACAGCAGAGCTTCATTTCTGTGGGAAATTTATTTATCCAGAGCCTGGTCAACAGCTTCGGCTCTTCCGTAATTGCCGGCTATTCGGCGGCAGTAAAGCTTAATACATTTACTATCACTTCATTAACTACGCTGGGAAATGGACTGTCCAGTTTTACTGCCCAGAACATTGGAGCCGGAAAAGCAGACAGGGTCAAGAAAGGATTCCGGGCAGGACTGGGAATGGGACTTTTCGTAGCGTCTGTATTTCTGGTCATCTACTGGTTTTTTACAGAGCCGGTCATTCATATTTTTATGGAGGAAACAGGCGGTCTGGCCATGGAGACCGGAGTAGAATTTTTAAAGATAGTATCTCCATTTTATCTGGTAGTGATGACAAAACTGATTGCAGACGGAGTGCTTAGGGGATCTGGATGCATGAAGCAGTTTATGATTGCAACATTTACAGATTTGATTCTTCGTGTTATCCTGTCTTATATACTGGCCGTACCGATGGGAGCAGCTGGCATCTGGCTGTCATGGCCGATTGGCTGGAGTATCGCCGCAGTCCTTTCCATTGGATTCTATCTTCAAGGTGGATGGAAGAAATCAGGCCTGGTTTAAGGAGGAACAACTTATGATACATCAGGTAATTCCGGTATCTGCCGGAGTGGGAGAACCAGAAGGAAAATTGTGCACCTATTTGTGGGATGCATCAGAAGAACTGGAGCTTGGGAAAACCAGACCCCTTATTTTAATGTGTCCGGGAGGCGCTTATATGAGAACGTCTGACAGGGAAGCAGAACCGATGGCCCTTACCTTTATGGCAATGGGATACCATGTGGCAGTCCTGCGTTATTCCTGCGGAGAAGGAATCCATTATCCAACGGCGCTGCTCCAGCTGGCCAAATCTATGAAGATTATACGGGAACACGCAGAGGAATGGGGGATTCAGAAAGACAAGATTATCGTTCAGGGTTGTTCCGCCGGAGGACATCTGGCAGCCAGTCTGGGCGTATTCTGGAAAAAGAAGGAAAACTTGTGGAGAATGATTGGAGCAGATGCAGAAACCGTAAAACCCAACGGCCTTCTTTTGTCTTATCCGGTGATTACTGCCGGAGAATTTTCTCATCGTCCCAGCATTGAGTGGCTGTTAGGGGAAAATCTGTTAAACTGCGAACGGTTATTAGAAGAACAGTCATTAGAAAAGCACGTCAGTGAAGACGTGCCGGTAACATTTTTATGGCACACTCTGACAGATGAGACTGTGCCGGTACAAAATTCCCTATTATTTTTATCCGCTCTCTGCAGCGTTCATGTGCCGGTAGAGTTCCATCTCTATCCAGAAGGAAAGCATGGTTTAGGTCTTGCAAACCGCCTGACCATGGGACCAGGCGGAAGAGGCATAGAAGAGAGCTGCGAGAGCTGGATTGATCTGGCAAAAACCTGGCTGTCCCGCTATTTCCCATGGGATGGGGACGCACAGTAACCTGACTGGAATTTACCAGTACAGCTCCCAGTCTTTTAAGGTGCGGATTAAGGCTTCCATATAGAAGTAATCGCCCCAGGTATTGCACTCGTCTACGCCGCGGTTTTTACAAGTATTTTCCTTAGAATCGCGGGCGTAGGTTCCGTGAAGGAGAATACCGTTGGACTTGTTATAATCGCCGTTTGCGCAGTGATCCATCAGTGCGCGGAGCATCTTATCAGCAGCTTCCAGATAGGGGGCTGCTTTTTCTTCGTCCAGATACTTGCACATCTCATAGATTCCACAGATTGCAATAGCAGAAGCAGAAGAGTCTCTTGGCTCGCTGCTGCCGGTATCAAAGTCAAAATCCCAGTAAGGAACTAAATCTTCTGGCAGGTGTTCAATAAAGTAATCGGTAACTTCAAAGAACAGATCTAAATACTCTGGATTTTTTACATAGCGGTAGCTTAATGCTGCGCCGTAAATGCCCCAGGCCTGTCCTCTTGCCCATGCGGAACCGTTGCGGTTGCCCTGATGGGTTACGCCGTAGGTTGGTTCTCCGGTGTTAACGTCAAAGAAGTGGGTGTGGTAGGTAGAATGATCCGGTCTTACCAGGCACTTCATAGCGGTCTGGATATGGGCTTTTGCCTTGTCTGCATAAGAGCTGTCTCCGGTCACTTCAGAAGCCCAGTAAAGCAGAGGAAGATTTAAGAGACAGTCAATGATTAAGCGGTATTCCTTCGGCTCGCCTGGATTGCCCCATGCCTGAAGGAAGTTGCCGACAGTACGGAAACGCTCTGCCAGATGGTCAGCAGCTAAAAGAGCAGCTTTTTTGCCGACTTCGCTGCCGGTCAGCTTATAAGCGGCAACACAGGATAAGCTGTATAAAAATCCCATGTCGTGATGGTTGACATCGATTTTCTGCTCAATGCGCTCTAAAAAGCTCTGGGCCTGGATTAAAGCAGCCTCTTTGAACGCCTCGTCGCCAGTATGTTCATAAGCCAGCCAGATACATCCGGTCCAGAAGCCAGTGGTCCATTCTACATTTTCGGTAGGCTCAAAAAAGCCGTCAAAGGAGTTGGAAGACTTAAAGCTGTGGGTGAATTCTCCCAGACTGTTCCGGACAATGCCAACGGCGCTGTCCATAGCAGAACGGCGCATAGAATCATCCGTTCCTGGATATTGTTTTATAGAGGTAAAGGTTTGAGACATAATAATCTCCTTTCATAAAAGATATACACTCGTGTGTCTGATAGTTAATATAATATAAAAGCCAGCAAAGATCAAGGGAAAAGAAGGAGAGGTTTGGCTCCTTTCCAACAAAAAAAGAAAGACCCATTGATTTTTCTAAAAATCAATGAATCTTTCGGAGAAAATGGGGGTTGTTAGTTCGACTTCACTGCTTTCCACATATCGTTGTAGACGGAATCGGCTTCGTCTCCCAGATATTGGAACACTTCGCTGCCTTCCAGCTTATCCATGTCTGGGAAAATGGCTTTGTTGGTCTGGATGTCTTCTTCCAGCATTTCTTTGACAGCATTATTTGGAGTCGAATACGTAATGTATTCAAAGTTCTTTTTTGCAATCTCCGGACGGCAGAGGAAATCAATCCATTTCTCAGCATTTTCTTTGTTGCGGGCATTGGCTGGAATGACCCAGGAGTCAAACCACAGGTTGGTTCCCTCTTCTGGAATGACGTATTCCAGGGTGTAGTCCAGTCCTAAATTTGCAACCTCCTCCTGGATATACAGCATTTCTCCAGAATAAATTACGCCGACAGCGGCTTCTCCGCCGATCATTTTGTCACGGACTTGGTCGATTACATAAGCCTGAACCAGCGGCTTCTGGGCGATCAGCAGGTCGCGGGCTTCCTTCAGTTCTTCCACATTTTCTGTATTCATGGAATACCCAAGAGACTTTAAGGCAACCATAAAGGCGTCGCGTACAGAGTCCTGCATGAGAATTTCGCCTTTGTAAACCGGATTCCACAGGTCAGACCATTTTGTAGGGATGGGCGCTCCCAGTTCTTCAATCCGCTTGGTATTATAGAGAATTCCTACCGTACCCCAGGTGTAGGGGACAGAGTAACGGTTTTGTGGATCAAAGCTTCTGGACTTTTCCAGAAACAGCGGGTCGATATTGGAAATATTCGGAATGTTGTCAAAGTTGATTTCGGCCAGGAGACCGTTTTCCGCCATTTTCTGAATCATGTAGTCGGAAGGACAAACCACATCATAGCAGACGGCACCGGCCTCGATAACGGGATACATTTCCTCGTTGGTTTCAAACATATCGTAAGTTACATGGATTCCGGTTTCCTCTTCAAAGAGTTCGATTACTTCCGGATCGATGTATTCGCCCCAGTTGTAAACATACAGTTCGTCAGAATGACTGGCAGAATACTTTTTATAAGCAGTAAAGGAAACGGAAGCTACAATGGTAAATGCGGCAAACACCAGGCAGGCTTTCCGGATATTATTGTTTCTGCGCCTTTTTTTCATAGTCTCCTGAACTTTGTCAGCAGGAACGCCGGCCTGGTTTTCCGGAGAAAAGTTGGAGATTAAAAGCAGGGCCAGAACCGTAACAAAAATGACGGTAGACAGCGCGTACATAGACGGCTGGATTCCGCGGCGTACCTCGCTGTAAATTAAGGTGGATAAGGTATTAATGCCAGCGCCTCTGGTAAAGTGGGTAATGATAAAGTCATCCAGAGACATGGTAAAGGCCATTAAAAATCCAGACAGGATACCAGGAAGAATGTCTGGAAATACCACTTTGAAAAAGGCTTTTGCCGGAGTTGCGCCTAGATCCTGGGCGGCTTCATACGCATACCGGTCGGTCTGCTTCAGCTTTGGCATGACGTTTAACACAACATAGGGAATGTTAAAGGTAATGTGGGCTAACAGGATGGTTTTAAATCCCAGGGAAATTCCAAAGGCAATAAATACCAGCATCAGGGAAATACCGGTTACAATCTCCGAATTCAGCATGGGGATGTTGTTGACGCCCATGACAATGGCTTTTGGAACTTTTTTCATCTGCTGGATGCCCATTGCCGCAATGGTTCCGATAATGGTAGCAAAGAGGGCAGATAAAAATGCAATTACCAGGGTATTGTAAAGGGCGTCCATAATGGCGGGATTTTCAAACATCTGGGTATACCATTTTGTAGTAAAGCCGCCCCACTGTGTTCTGGATTTGGAACCATTAAAGGACAGAACCATCATAGTAAAAATCGGCGCATATAAAAACAGAAGAATCAGCACCATATAAAAATCTTCTAAAAATTTCTTGAAACTGTACTTTTTCATCAGACTCTGCCCTCCCCGTTGTTGTCATATTTGGCAATCAGCGCCATGCTGATGAGGATGAATACCATTAGTACCAGGGAAAGTCCGGAGCCTAAATTCCAGTTGCTGCCTTTGGTAAATTCCTGCTCGATGACGTTTCCAATTAACAGGATTTTGCTTCCACCGAGAAGATTGGAGATAACAAATGTGGTCAGGGCTGGAACAAATACCATTGTAATTCCGCTGACAATGCCGGGAAGACTTAATGGAAGCCATATGTGCAGGAAGGTCTGCAGATTGCTGGCGCCCAGATCTTTGGCGGCATTGATGGTATTGTCATCAATTTTCATTAAGATATTATAAATGGGCAGTACCATAAAAGGCAGGAAGTTATATACCATGCCCAGGATAATGGCCCAGGGCGTATTGATAATGGCAATGTTTGGAAGATGAAGCTGGTTTAAAATGCCGTTGATGACGCCGTTTTTCTCCAGCAGCGTCTGCCAAGCCAGAGTCCGGAGCAGAAAGTTCATCCACATGGGAAGGATAAAAATAAATACAATAAAACTGCCGGAACTGACGCCTTTTTTTCTCAAAATCATGGCCAGGGGATACGCTAACACCAGGCAGATCAGGGTACTGGCAAGGGAAAGTCCCAGGGACAGAAACAACGCTTTTGCGTGCTCCGGATCCGCGATGGAAAGCACATTAGCCAGAGTAAACGCGCCTGATTTATCGGTCAGACCGTAATAGACGATTAAGGCCAGGGGGATGATGGTAAATCCCACCATCCAGATAATATACGGGGTGGCCAGCCACTTGTTTTTCGGATTATTCATTGACGCCCATAGCCTCCTCATCTTCGGATGCCGGCTTATTCATAATCTGGATTTCAAAAGGTTCGATGTGAATGCCGACTTCTTGGCCTACAGGGAACATATCGGTGCTGTGAACCAGCCATTCAAATCCGTTGGGGGTGGTTACTTCCATTTCATAGTGAACGCCCTTGAAGATCAGATGGGTAACCACGCCGGTCAGAGTACCTTCTTCCGGTTTTACCAGGTCAATATCTTCTGGACGGATGACCACGTCAACCGGTTTGTTGTGGCCAAAGCCCTTATCTACGCAGGGGAACTTGGCGCCGAAAATTTCAACTAGCTCATCCTGCAGCATGATGCCGTCTACGATATTGCTTTCTCCGATAAAGTCTGCAACAAAGGCATTTTCCGGTTCGTTGTAAATTTGTTCTGGAGAGCCCATCTGCTGGATGTAACCCTGGTTCATAACCACGATGGTGTCAGACATGGTCAGCGCTTCTTCCTGGTCATGGGTTACATAGATAAACGTAATGCCCAGCTCGTTTTTCAGACGGATCAGCTCATACTGCATATCCTGGCGGAGTTTTAAGTCCAGAGCGCCTAATGGTTCGTCTAACAGAAGGAGCTTCGGCTCATTGACGATGGCCCTTGCAATGGCAATCCGCTGCTGCTGGCCGCCGCTTAAAGAATCTACGCTTCGGTTTTCAAATCCGTCCAGGTTTACCAGTTTTAAAGCATATTTGATTTTATCATCAATATAAGACTTGGATTTTCCTTTGATTTTTAATCCAAAGGCAATATTTTCTGCAATATTCATATGAGGGAATAAAGCGTATTTCTGGAATACCGTATTTAACTGCCGCTTGTTTGGTGGGAGTTTGGTAATGTCGCTGCCTTCAAAGATTACCTTTCCGGAATCCGGTTTCTCGAAACCTCCGATAATGCGCAGGGTAGTAGTCTTTCCGCAGCCGCTGGGTCCCAGAAGGGTAACGAAGGTGTTTTCTTTTACAGACAGGCAAAGGTCGTCTAAGACCATATCCCCGTCAAAACTTTTGCTGATATTTACCAAATCAATTAATGGCTGATTCATAGCGTCCTCCTAAAGTAAGAATGGTTTAAAAACTTGGCGGAGAGCTGACCCACAGGACAGAAGCTCCGGTTTTGCTGGTTAGGTAATGGGGTTTTTCACAGCTATAATAAAAGGAGTCTCCCTTTTTGGCTTTATATACGGCAGAACCCACATGGATAGAGATGGAACCCTGAAGCACATAGCCGAATTCTTCTCCTTCATGGGGAACGTCCTGGCAGGTAGAACCGCCGGATTTCAATGTGAGAAGAATAGGCTCCATAGAATTTTTCTGGGCGTTGGGAATCAGCCATCTGACAGAATTGGAAAACTGTGGATCTTCTTTCTCAAAAAAATCATTTTTCCCAAATACAATCTGTTTCTCGGCTGTTTCGTTGAAAAACTCGCCGATGGATGTGCCCAGGCACTGCAGGATGTCCATTAGGGTGGCAATGGAAGGAGAAGTTAAATCCCGTTCCAGCTGGGAGATAAATCCCTTTGACAATTCCGTACGGTCTGCCAGTTCTTCCTGGGTAAGGCCGTTTAAGATACGGAGTTCTTTTAATTTTGCACCGATTTGCATCAGATGCCTCCTTGTAAAATAAAAGTTTAGAAATACTAACTGATGATAAAAATAAAGAAAAAGTTTACAAATAATAAACTGACGCAAAACACATTATACTCGTATATGCAGGGGTGTCAATACTTTCTGATAGATTTTTGTTAACAAAAAAGAATTTTTATGTTATGATAGCATCAGTGTATCTTGATGCTGATTAGAAGGGAAAATTTAGGAGGAAATTTTACCATGGAAGGGAAATATATGGCTTATGTAGGCTCCTACTCCTACACAGGCAAAGCAAAGGGAATTACGGTATATGATGTAGATGTTGAGAAAGGTACCTTTATAGAACGCTGCGAAGTAGATGTAGACAATTCCTCATATGTGATTGCGTCCAGCGACGGCAAGACGCTGTATTCCATTGCAGACGAAGGAGTTGTATCATTCCGAATTTTGCCAAATGGCGCGCTGACCCGTTTAAACAGCGCCAATATCAAGGGAATGAGAGGCTGCCATCTGTCTACGGATGCAGCAGATAAATACGTATTCGTTTCCGGTTACCATGACGGAAAGGCTACGATATTAAAACTGAATAAGGACGGATCCGTAGGAAACATTGTAGACGGCGTATTCCATAAAGGCTACGGCAGCGTGGCAGAACGTAATTTCCGCCCTCATGTTAGCTGCACCAGAAGGACGCCGGACAATAAATACGTTATGGCCGCAGATCTGGGAATTGACCAGGTAAAGATTTACCGGTTTGATGAAAAAGAGGAAAAACTGGTGCAGGTAGACGCAATCCGCTGTGAGAGAGAGTCTGCTCCCAGACATTTCCGGTTCAGCTCAGACGGAAGGTTTATCTATCTGATGTATGAGATTAAAAACGTAATTGACGTCTTTACTTATGAGACAGGAGACAGGGCGCCCAGAATTGAGAAAATCCAGACAATTTCTACGGTTGCAGAGCAGAAGGACAATGGCAATCTGACCGCTGCCTGCGCAATGCGTCTGTCTCCGGACGAAAAATATCTGTACTGTACCAATGCAGGAGATAACGTAGTAACGGTGTATTCCAGAGACGAAGAAACTGGTCTTCTGGAGATGCTGTTCAGCCTTCCGGTCAGCGGCGATTATCCAAAAGATCTTGCAATCTTTCCGGATCAGAAACATATTGCGTCATTAAACCACGACAGCGGCACCATTACATTTTTCGCTATGGATTATGAGAAGAAACAGATGGTAATGAGCAGCAGGGAAATCCTGGTCAACGAGCCAAACTGCTGTGTAATTGTAAAGGTTCAGTAAGAGAAGGAAAACAAACAGCGAGGAGACGGCACTATGGCAGGTTCCACACTGGGAACACTATGGAAGATTACAACCTGGGGAGAATCCCATGGAGCAGGCGTTGGAGTAGTCATTGACGGCTGCCCGGCAGGACTTCCCTTAACAGAGGAAGACGTCCAGGCATATCTGGATCGGAGAAAGCCTGGTCAGAGCCGCTTTACAACCCAGAGACAGGAAGGGGATAAAGCGGAGATTTTGTCCGGCGTATTTGAGGGGCGCACCACAGGTACGCCCATTGCCATGTTTGTACGCAACCAGGACCAGAGATCCAAAGACTACAGCAATATTATGGATATCTACCGTCCGGGACACGCAGACTATACCTTTGACCAGAAGTATGGTTTCCGGGACTACCGGGGAGGCGGCCGTTCTTCTGGAAGAGAGACCATTGGAAGAGTGGCGGCCGGAGCAGTGGCGGCCAAATTTCTGGAAAGCCTGGGAATTACCATCCGGGCCTTTTCCAAGTCCATCGGCCCGGTGTCGGTAAGTCCGGATCGGTTTGACTGGAGCGAACGGGATCAGAACCGCCTATATATGCCGGACGCCCAAGCGGCAAAAGAAGCAGAACACTATCTGGAAGAATTGATCAAACAGAAAAATTCAGCCGGAGGAGTAATCCAGTGTGAGATAGACGGACTGCCGACAGGGATTGGAGAGCCGGTATTCGATAAGCTCAGCGCCAGTCTGGCAAAAGCCGTGATGTCCATTGGAGCCGTAAAGGGTTTTGAAATCGGCGACGGATTCCAGGCGGCTGCATCAAATGGAAAAGAAAATAACGATTCCTTCTTTGTCGGTGAAACGGGTCAGGTTCTTAAAAAGACAAACCATTCCGGCGGCGTTTTAGGCGGAATCAGCGATGGAAGCAAACTAATTTTCCGGGCAGCCTTTAAGCCGACCCCTTCCATTGCAGCGATCCAGGAGACGGTAAACCGTCAGGGACAGGAAGAAAAAATAGAGATACGGGGCCGCCACGACCCAATTATTGTCCCCAGGGCAGTGGTGGTAGTGGAAGCAATGGCGGCGCTTACCATAGCAGATTTGCTGCTGGTATCCATGACGTCCAGACTGGACAGAATCCAGGCGTTTTTTGCCTATTCGGAAGCGCTGGCAGAAGAACAGGAAGAAATAATAGAAGAAATACAGGGAAAACAGGAGAATGAATCATATGAAAATTGCAATGGGAAATGACCATACAGCGGTAGAACTGAAAAACATCGTTAAGGAATTTGTAGAGGAAAAGGGCTATGAGGTTCTGGATCTGGGAACCAATTCTTCTGAGAGCTGCGATTATCCAGTATACGGTGAGAAAGTGGGAAGAGCGGTTGCTTTGGGCGAGGCAGATTTGGGAATTGTCATCTGCGGCACCGGCGTGGGAATCTCTTTGGCAGCCAATAAAGTCAAAGGAATCCGCGCGTGTGTATGCAGCGAACCATACACTGCCAAATTGTCCAGAATGCATAACAATTCCAACGTATTAGCCTTCGGAGCAAGGGTTGTAGGCAGCGAAATGGCCAAAATGATTACCGAGGAATGGCTGAACGCACAGTATGAGGGCGGACGTCATCAGCGCAGAGTGGATATGCTGATGGAAATTGAAAATCGCGCGTAAAAAAGTGGACGCGGAATCGTTAGAATATTGTAAGGTTTTCAGGGGGTCGTTGCCTTGAATTTAGCAGATAAAAATGCTAAAATAAATTACACAGAGAGAAGAGAAAAGGAGCGATTACCATGAGAAAAAAGTTATGGGTGCTGCTCACGACGGCAGTTCTCTTCGTTGGTATTTTAGGTACGACGACTGCATTGGCCGCTGATGCGTCAGGCAGTTTTAGTTCAGACGGTGTGGAGATTTCCATTAATGAAGAGGCCGCGCCGGTGCTTTCCGGACTGGGAAAGGCTGAGAACTACTACGAGGCAGAGAACTGCAGTTATCAGGGCAAAGAAAAAGTATACGTTTATAAGGATTTTGAGATTTCCACATATCCGGTGGATAAGAAGGACTGCATTAACTCCATCTATTTTAAGACGGGAAATGTAGCGACTTCTGAGGGGATTTCTATTGGCTCTACGGTAGCGGAAATGCAGGAAGTATACGGCTCGGATTACACAGAGTCCAAAGGCGTTTACAAATATGACTGCGAGGGATTTACCCTTACATTCTACAGCAACAGGGAAAATAAGATTAATGGAATTGAGTACACTTCCGATAACTAGGACAGTGTGAGAGGAATGACGGGCTCTTCGGGGCTCGTTTTTCTTTTGACGGAATTTTGCAATCAGGAAAAAATGACGAAAAAAACTGCTGGGAGCAGAGCAGTCTCTGCTTTTCCAACAGTTTTAATGTTTAATGGATTACGCCCATTTTATTAAACGGATAGTAACGGAATAACACTTTTGCAATCAGCTTGTCTTTCGTTACCCAGGTGTTTTCCCAGAAGCGGGCGTCCCAGGAATCATTGCGGTTGTCGCCCATCATAAAATAACTGTCTTCCGGCACTTCGAAGTGAAGCGGATAATTCGGCTCCGTTTCCATAGGTTCCTTGATATAAGGCTCGTCTAACGGAGTATCAGATCCGTTTAAATAGACGCCGCCGTCGTGGATGTCAATCACATCTCCCGGAAGTCCGATAACACGTTTTACATAGTAAGTATCTCCTGTCGGATCGTCCGGATAATGGAAGATGATAACGTCCCCTCTCTCCGGTTCCGAAAACAGATAAGACAATCGGGAACCGATGACCCGGTCATGGGCCATAATGGTGTTTTCCATGGATTCGCTGGGCACCTGGCTGTTGGCAATGATACAACTATTTAAAAACAGGGCAATGACAGCGGCCGCTATGATAATCTGTATCCAGCTAATTAGCTCGGATTTCCAGTTGACAGTTTCTTTTTCATTTTTCTTTTCCAATTTATCTGAATTCTGATTCATAATTTCCTCGCTTTGTTATAAAAAACTTACACTAGAGATAGAGTTTAAACGAGATTTCCTATTTGTGCAAGGGTTTTTATAAAAATATAAGAAAAAACAAGAAAACCGTAGGGATCCTTCTATGGCAATTTTTGCAAAAATACAGTAGAATAGAAAGAAAAGCTGCTGGAGAATGTCTTATGATAGAAAAAATAAAAAAATTCTGGCAAATAATTGCAGCAATCCTGCTGTTTTTGGGGGCGTTTGGAGGAATGTCGGCCGCTAGAACGGTACAAGGATTTGCGGACTGGTACGGAACCAGGATTTATCCGGTGCTGGCTGGCATATTGGGAAGGATTTCCGGTTTGTTTTCCTTTTCCATTGTGGAAACAGGCATTTATGGGCTGACGGTTCTGATTATATTCTATGGAATCCGTCATATCAAAAAGCCGTGGCTTCTGATAAAAAATGGGATATTCCTGGTGTCCTGCATTTGCTTTCTGTATGTGACAGCGTGCGGAATTAATTATTCCAGAACGCCGTTTTCCGAGGTAATTGGCTTAGATACCAGGGATTCTTCCGAGGAAGAATTGTACCAGCTCTGTGAGTTTTTGACGGAACAGGTGATTCAGGTTTCAAAAGAGGAAACAGGCCAGGCATCCCAGAATCAGGCGCTGACATTTAAAGAAGCCTGGAAAATGGGAAGAGAAGGGGTGAAGGCCATGGAAAAGCTGGGAAAAACCTATCCTCAGCTGGCCGGATTTTATCCAAATCCCAAACCAGTCTGCATTTCCTGGATTTTATCGGTACAGCAGCTATCAGGAGTATACTCTCCATTTACCATCGAGGCAAACTTTAACCGGGCCATGACGCCTTATAACATTCCCCATACGGTCTGCCACGAGCTGTCCCATTTAAAGGGATTTATGCGGGAAGATGAAGCCAATTTTATCGGGTACCTGGCCTGTATTGGTTCTGATTTGCCGGAATACCAGTACAGCGGATATCTGACAGGCTGGATCTATGCCACCAATGCCCTATACAAGGAAAATCCGGAACAGTATTTTGAATTGTATGGCAGACTGCCGGAGACGGCGGTAAACAATCTGGCGGCCAATACCCTGTTCTGGGACAAATACGAAGGAAAAGTAGCGGAAACAGCCACGAAGCTCAACGATACATATTTGAAATTAAATGAACAAGAAGAAGGGGTAAAAAGCTACGGAAGAGTCGTGGATTTGATGCTGGCCTACTACCGATTGTCATTGTAATTTATAGGGAAAAATGGTAAACTGTTAAAAGGAATTTGTGTAGAAATACTACTAACAAGGGGGAAGTATTATGGATAGAAAATTATATGATTTAATGGATTGGGCAGGGATTGAAGAGCTGGTTTATTCAGAGTCTGTAAATCCTCATGAACTGTTAGGCCCGCATATTACAGAGGAGGGCGTACTGGTTCAGATGCTGATGCCGACTGCGAAGGAAGCCCTGGTAGTAGTGGGAAATAAAACGTATCCAATGGAACTGGCAGATGAGACGGGATTTTTTGCAGTCCTTCTGCCCAGAAAGACCATTCCGGAATATACGTTTAGGGTTACCTTTGATAACGGCGTTACAGAAGATTTAAAGGATCCGTATGCATTCAAACCCCAGATTTCAGAAGAAGATTTAAAGAAGTTTGAAGCAGGAATCCACTATACGGTTTATGAGAAATTAGGAGCGCACCCGATGACGGTAAACGGGGTGTCCGGAGTTTATTTTGCAGTATGGGCGCCATGCGCCATGCGCGTCAGCGTAGTAGGGGATTTTAACCTGTGGGACGGCCGCCGCAACCAGATGCGCCGCCTGGGCAATTCCGGCGTGTTTGAAATCTTTATGCCGGATCTGGCAGAGGGAACTCTTTACAAATACGAGGTAAAATGTAAAAATGGAGACCCGGTTTTAAAGGCGGATCCTTATGGAAACTATTCCGAACTGCGTCCGCACAATGCATCCATTGTCTGGGATACGGACAAGTATCAGTGGAAGGATCAGGCATGGATGAAGAAACGGGCGGCAGAAGATTCAAAGAATAAGCCGATGTCCATTTATGAAGTCCATCTGGGTTCCTGGATGCGCAAAGATATTGCCCTGGACGACAATGGCAATGAAATTCTGGGATCTGAGTTTTACAATTACAAGGAAATCGCAGTAAAACTGGCAGATTATGTAAAAATGATGGGCTATACCCACATAGAGCTGATGCCGGTAATGGAACATCCGTTAGACGCTTCTTGGGGTTACCAGGTAACCGGATACTATGCGCCGACCAGCCGCTACGGTACGCCGGACGATTTTATGTATTTCATGGATTATATGCATGAACAGGGAATCGGCGTAATCTTGGACTGGGTACCGGCCCATTTCCCAAGAGACAGTTATGGGCTGGCAGCATTTGACGGTACCTGTGTCTATGAACATGCAGATCCGAGACAGGGCGCCCATCCTCACTGGGGAACCCTGATTTATAATTACGGAAGACCGCAGGTTTCCAACTTCCTGATTGCTAATGCCCTGTTCTGGGCAAAAAAGTACCATGCAGACGGAATCCGTATGGATGCAGTCGCTTCCATGCTGTATCTGGATTATGGTAAAAATGACGGCGAGTGGGTTGCCAATATTTATGGCGGCCATGAAAACCTGGAGGCCGTAGAGTTCTTAAAGCATTTAAACTCTGTCTTTAAAGGGCAGACGAAAGGCGCGGTTTTGATTGCAGAGGAATCAACTGCATGGCCGAAGATTACGACCGGCGTAAAGGAAGACGGACTGGGATTTGATTATAAATGGAACATGGGCTGGATGAATGATTTCTTAAGTTACATGAAATGCGATCCTTATTTCCGGAAACACAATTATGGCCAGTTGACCTTCTCCATGCTGTACGCGTACAGCGAGGACTTTATCCTGGTATTTTCCCATGATGAGGTGGTTCATGGAAAGGGTTCGATGATTGGAAAGATGCCTGGAGAGACCTTAGAGCAGAAAGCTGCCAATTTAAGAGCTGCGTATGGTTTTTATATGGGACATCCCGGCAAAAAGCTGCTGTTTATGGGACAGGATTTTGCACAGGTGGATGAGTGGAACGAAAATGCCAGTCTGGAGTGGAATCTGCTCCAGTACCCGCTGCACAGCCAGATGCAGGAGTTTGTTAAGGACTTAAACGGCTTGTATGCAAGCCATCCGGCATTATCCCAGCTAGACTATGATCCAGACGGATTTGAATGGATAAACTGCTCGTATAATGAATTAAGTATGGTAATGTTTGTGAGAAAGACAAAGAAGCCGGAAGAAACCCTGCTGTTTGTCTGCAACTTTGACAATATGGCCCATGAAAAGTTCCGGGTAGGCGTTCCGTTTGCAGGAAAATACAAAGAGATTTTAAACAGCGATGCTAAGAGCTACGGCGGCTCCGGCATGGTAAATGTAAGAATGAAGTCTTCCAAGAAGATGGAATGGGATGAAAAAGAAAATTCTATCGAAATTAATATTGCCCCGATGAGCGTCAGCGTATTTACTTGTACTCCGGCTCCAGAGAAGGCAGCAAAGAAGACTGCGGCTAAGAAAGAAGCAGCGCCGAAGAAGACGTCAGCGGCTAAGAAAGAGGCTGAACCGAAGAAGGCGTCAGCGGCTAAGAAAGAGGCTGAACCGAAGAAAACGGCAGCTCCCAGGAAAACGCCGGCCAGAAAGACAAAGGCAGCCGAAACGAAGTAAGAAATTTTACGAAAGGCTGGCCATAGGAGGATGATGGATGGAAGAAACGACACAGGCAGCGATCCAGGAAACGCTGGAAGTGGGAGCGGAGCTGGCAGAAGACATTGCTCGTCTGAATCCCGATGTGCTCATTGAAACCATGAAAGGGTGGATTCCAGGGTTGATGAGCTTTGGTTACCGGCTGTTTGCGGCAGCAGTAATTCTGCTGATTGGAAGCAGGGTAATTAAATTTACCAGTAAGTTCCTGAAACGTACTCTGGATAAGATGGGACTGGAGATTGGAATCAGCCGTTTTCTGGTATCTGTGGCAAAAGCCTTCCAGTATGGAATTTTGATTTTTATAGCAGCGGAGAAAATTGGAATCAGCTCGGCATCCATTATCGCGCTGTTAGGTTCTGCAGGTATTGCCATTGGTTTAGCTCTTCAGGGAACTCTGACCAATTTTGCAGGCGGCGTACTGATTTTGGTGACAAAGCCGTTTAAAGTGGGAGATTACATTATTTCGCAAGGAGGAGAAGGCCAGGTTTCTAATATTGGAGTGGTATATACAACCCTGGTTTCCGCAGATAACCGGAAGATTGTGATTCCCAATGGTACCCTGTCCAATGAGCCTATGACCAATGTAACAGGTATGGGAAAACGGAGGGTGGATATTTCGGTTGGAATCAGCTATACGGCAGACTTAAAGAAGGCAAAAGAGATTTTACAGAGGTTGTTTGAAGAACATCCCCTGGTGCTGAAGGAAGAACCGATTCAGGTGTTTGTAGACAGCCTGGGAGACAGCGCGGTTCTAATCGGCGGAAGAGCCTGGGCAGTCAGCGAAAACTACTGGAAATGCCGCTGGGACATTACGGAATCGGTCAAGCTGGAATATGACAAGGCAGGAATCGAGATTCCGTTTAACCAGATTGACGTACACATGGTTTCATAACTGGTGATGTCGCCGTCAGGCGATATGTCCGTTTTATAGAGAAATAGAGAAAATAGTTTATGGCATATGACAATTATGATATTGACATATGCCATAAATTGCGTTATACTGCAATTGATAAATGACATATGTCATAAACTGAAACCGGCGGGCCATGCCGGACGAAAGGAGGCAGAACACCTATGCCGAGGCCAAAGAAATGCAGAAAGGTATGTCAGATGCCGCAGATAAGAGCGTTTCTGCCAGCAGGAGAAGCTTCGCCGGATGAGACGGTTATTTTAACCGTTGATGAGTATGAAGCCATCCGCCTGATTGACAAAGAAGGGTTTTCCCAGGAAGAATGCAGCGCTTATATGCAGGTAGCCAGAACGACGGTCCAGCTCATTTACAATTCTGCAAGAAAAAAGCTGGCAGAGGTACTGGTTGACGGCCTGCCGCTGCGGATCGAGGGCGGAGATTATCAGCTTTGTGATGGAAGAGAAGAAGACTGCGGCTGCGGAGGATGCAGAAAACACCGGCGCGGCTGCAGACAGATGACGGTTAAGGAGGGAAAAGGGATGAAAATTGCAATTCCGTTAGACGAAAATAAACAGGACGTCTGCATTGTGCTGTCACGTGCGCCATATTTTCTGTTCCATGAGGACGGAACGGATACGATTTTAGAAAATCCGGCTGCCCAGGCCCAGAGCGGCGCAGGGATACAGGCCGCCCAGTTCCTGGCAGACAGCAATGCGGATGTGCTGATTACCGTCCGCTGCGGGGAAAATGCGGCAGAGGTTCTGAAAGCCGCAGGGATGAAAATTTATAAATCTGTAAATAAAGCCGCCGCAGACGATTTAGCCGCGTGGGGAGATGGAAAGCTGGAAGAGCTGACCAGATTTCACGGCGGATTCCACGGCATACAATGAAAATTGCGTGTTTAAGCGGGAAAGGCGGAGCGGGAAAAACGATGACGGCAGTGAACCTGGCGGCGGCAGCAGAAAATGCCAGCTACATTGACTGCGATGTAGAAGAACCCAACGGCCGTCTGTTTTTAAAGCCGGAGAACATCCAGGAAACACAGGTCTGCACCCTGCTTCCAGAGTTTGATCTGGAAAAATGTACTGGATGTAAAAAATGCGTAGAGTTCTGCCGTTTCCACGCCCTGATGCACGTCAGGGGAAAAACAATGGTGTTTCCAGAGGTCTGTCACAGCTGCGGCGGCTGTAAGCTGGTCTGTCCGGAAAACGCCATTACAGAGAAAGAAAAGCCGGTTGGAAGAGTAGAGACTGGCACAAGAGGACAGATTCGTGCCATTACAGGCGTGCTGAATCTGGGAGAAGCTTCCGGGATTCCAGTCATCCGCAAAGCGCTGAAGGAAGCAGAGGGGCTGACAATTATCGACTGTCCGCCAGGAAGCGCCTGCAGCGTCATGGAAAGCATTATGGATGCAGATTTTTGCATTCTGGTAGCAGAACCGACAGCTTTTGGTTTTCATAACTTTAAAATGGTTTATGAGCTGGCATCCCTTCTTGGAAAAAAATGCGGAGTGGTGATCAATAAAGAAACCGAACCCTATCAGCCGTTAGAAGAGTTCTGCAGGCAGACCGGTATGCCGGTGCTGGCAAAGATTCCCTACCATCCGGAATTTGCAGAGTGTATTGCGACAGGAACACTGATTACAGAAAAGTTTCCAGAGGAAAAAGAACGTTTTCGTACCATTCTGGAACAGATAGGAGGCATCCTATGAAGCGGTTGCTGGTATTAAGCGGAAAAGGCGGCACCGGAAAGACGACGGTATCCGCAGCGCTTATCCGTTTGTCCAAGGCAAGGGCAGCTGCGGACTGCGATGTAGACGCACCGAATCTTCATCTGGTCATGGAGCAGGATGCAGAACCGGAAGTTACAGAGTTTATGGGCGGAGACAAGGCAGAAGCAGATCCGGACATCTGTATCGGCTGTGGAAAATGTGAAGCCCATTGCAGGTTTGAAGCAATCCGTCTCGCAGATGGAAAGGCAGTTGTAAATGAATACGCCTGCGAAGGCTGCGGTGTGTGTCAGTTTGTCTGTCCGGTCCAGGCGGTTTCCCTGGTTCCGGATATTGCCGGAAGGAGAGAACTGTACCGTGGAAATCAGGTATTTTCCACAGCAGCGCTGAAAATGGGACGGGGCAATTCCGGCAAGCTGGTAACGGATGTAAAAATGGCGATGTTAAAAAATGCGCCGGACTGTGACCTGGCCATTATAGATGGTTCGCCTGGGATTGGATGTCCGGTAATTTCCTCTATCAGCGGAATGGATCTGGTACTGATTGTGGCAGAAGCCAGCGAAAGCGGATGCAGCGACTTGGGCCGCCTCATAAAAACCGCAGAGACCTTTCAGGCAAAGCTGGCAGTATGTGTCAATAAATGGGATACCAGTCCGGATTACACCAGAAAGATAGAAACATTCTGTCAGACACGGAACCTGCCGTTTGTGGGGAAAATTCCATTTGATCCCGAAGCGGTAAAAGCAGTAAATGCAGGCCGATCTATTGTGGATATAGACTGCGCGGCTGGAAACGCAGTAAGGGAAATCTATAAAAAAGTAATGGAACTGCTGAATCCAGAATCCAGCAGTTTATCATAGAAATAAAAAAGGAGAATAAAACTATGAAAATTGCAGTTTCTTGTAACGGAAGCCAGATTTGGCCACATTTTGGACATTGTGAAAACTTTATGATTTACGACGCAGAAGATGGAAAAATTACAGCTGAACAGTCCGTTCCGAATCCAGGACACAGACCAGGATTTCTTCCAAACTTTCTGGCAGATATGGGAGTAGAAGTGATGATTGCCGGCGGTATGGGCGGCGGCGCCGTAGATATTTTCAATGAGCGCGGCGTAGAAGTTGTGTTAGGCGCACAGGGAGATGCAAAATCTGCTGTAGAAGCATACTTACGGGGAGAATTAGAGTCTACCGGTTCTATCTGCCATGAACATGAACACGCCCACGAGTGCGGCGAACACTAAGATTGGAATAAAAACTTTAAAATTTAACGAAAAATGAGTGGATAAGTTTCCAGAAATGCAGTATAATCATTCTGGTATTTTAATCGGCATAAGGATTTTACTAGATGATGAGGCAGAGGATGCTATCCTCTTGAAAACGGAATAAAAAGCGTTTTATAATTTGTGTCCTGACAAATTATTCTACGCTTTTTTTGCGTTCCCAGGAATCCGGAAAAGAGAGGTGAAAATGAAATGAATGAAGTGCTGCGGCAGGAAAAGAAATTTCTGATTACAATAGACCAGATGTACCGCTACAGAAACACGATTGGTCAGGTGATGCAGGAGGATTCAAATAACGGGGAAGAAGGATACCGCATTCGTTCCCTATATTACGATACGATTGACGATCAGGACTTTGAAGATAAGGAAGATGGAGTGGAAGTCCGTCGGAAGATCCGGTTAAGATGCTATGAGCCCAAGAGCGATTATGCGATTCTCGAAATGAAACAGAAGCAGGGGATGCTGCAGAAAAAGCGGTCTTTGCGAGTGAGGCGTGAGGATGCCATTGCGCTGACAAAGCGGAATTACGGGGTTCTTTTGAACTATGAAGAGCCATTTGCAAAAGAATGCTATAGTCTGATGCAGATGAGATGTTATGTGCCGCGTACAGTGGTAGAGTATCGCAGAAAAGCCTTTATTGCAAAAGAAAACAAAATCCGTGTGACTTTTGACCATCATCTTATCGGAACAGAAAGCTGTTTTAATATTTTTGATGAGTCCTTGCTGCAGAATCCGATTATGGATCCGTATCTTGCAGTGCTGGAAGTAAAATATAACGGATTTTTGCTGGGATATATAAAAGATATGCTTCAGGAATGCGATAAAAGCGAAATTTCTGTCAGCAAATACTGCATGGGAAGGGGAATCAGCAAACATTATCGGTTTTAGGGGGGGAGCATACAAGTAATTGGAAAATCAATAGTAGGGAGAAAGACTTATGAGAGAATATTTATATTCCATGATTACAGAAAGCGGAACCTTGAGTGTGGAGGAGATTGTTCTTCATATTTTAGCATCGGCAGTGATTAGTATGGCAATCTATTTATCTTATTGGTATACCCACGCAGGAACGGCATACAGTAAAAAATTTAATGTATCGCTTGTGACGCTGACGATTTTGACAGGAACGGTTATGACGGTTATTGGAAATAACATTGCATTGTCGCTTGGTATGGTAGGTGCATTGTCTATTGTACGTTTCCGTACTGCAATTAAAGATTCCAGGGATACTACGTATATTTTTTGGGCGATTATCGTAGGAATATGCTGCGGAGTCGGCGATTATATCGTGGCAGGAGTCGGTACAATTGTTGTTTTTTGCGTATTGCTTGTTCTTGGAAGAGTCAGAAATGAAAACAGGATTCTGCTGATTATCCGTGCCGAACTGATGAAGATGCTGGAAATCGAAGGCGTTGTATATCAGTATTATGGCAGCAAAGCGCTTTTGAAAGTGAAAAATACAACCAGTACCGCGGCAGAACTGATCTATGAAATGCCGAGAAGCGCTTACCAGGCTGGTTATAAGAAGGAAAAGGATATTACAGAGGCATTATATGCTCTTGGAAATATTGAATATGTAAATATTGTAACTCAGAGTGATGAAATCAGTGGGTAATACGGATGAGAAAAAGTCTAGTCGTATATTTTCTGCTGATGATCGGGATTGCCGGAACCTGTACGGCATTTACCGTTTTCGGAAGCAGACAGAAAATTGTTCGTTATCACCAGCATCTTGAGGAACCGGATGAAGAAGCGCTGGGAGTATGCAGCATATGCGGCGGTGAAAGTGAGCTTTGCACCCACTTGCCGCTGATTTCTATCGATACCGGCGGAAAGAAAATACCGGGACGGGTTATTACCAGTCCGGAGGGAGTGGAAACGGGATATGAAACCTCCGATCATGGTGAAGAGGAAATAGCCGTGCAGGTCAAAATATTTGACCAAAAAGGCCAGTGGCATCATTTGACGGATCAGGAAGATCAGAATCTGAGCGCCATGTTCCGAGTCAGGGGAAATACATCCAGATATTTTGCAAAGTCAAACTACAAAATGACGCTGGTAGATTCTGGTGATCCCCAGGTAGAAGTCAAAGAAAAGCTGCTGGGAATGGATGCCGGAAGCGAATGGGCGCTCCACGGCCCATATTTAGACAAAACACTTATGAGAAATTATGTGTGTATGAATCTGTCGGCAGAGATTATGGGAGATAGCCCCGATGTGAGATTTTGTGAACTGGTCGTGGATGGCAAGTATCAAGGAGTCTATGTTCTCATGGAAATGATCCATGAAGGAGAAGGCAGGGTCGATCTGACGGATTATGAAGAAGGAGACGCGGTGTTCAGCTACATGGTTCGCATAGAACCCCAGAAAGCGTTTCTGGAGAATCCTAAAAAGCTGGATACGTTTACAAGATATACGGAACGTATGGAGCTGGGATCCCAGATGGAGCTAATCTATCCAGGGACCGCTTATCAGACAGAGCAGGTAAGAGAGTATGTAGAGACGGATATGAATGAAATAGAGCGCCGTCTATATTCCAATGAGATGGAAAAAGATCCGGACAGCTGCTGGAAATATTTAGATCTTCAGTCCTTTGCAGATTATTATATCCTGCAGGAATATCTGGCAGTCAACGACGCGTTTTATGCATCTACTTATTTCTATAAAGATGTGAGAGGAAAGCTTCACGTCGGTCCGGTCTGGGATTATAATAACGCGCTGGATAACTTTTTAAGACAAATGCCGGAAGCGGAGTTTTTGATTTCCCAGCGCGGCTGGTATTCCCAGATTATGAAGAGCAAAAGATTTGTAAACTATGTGGTAGAGCGTTATAAAAATCTGAGAAAGGGAGTTCTGGCACAGGAGAACCTGGAAAATTATGTCAGAGAAACAGAAAAATGGCTTGGCAGTGCGGTTGACAGAAACTTCCGTGTATGGGGTTATACATTTGACGTGGATCAACTGATGAATTTTGAAAGACAGCGTCCTGCTTATGGCGATGACACACCTTTGCAGGAACTGAATTCAGGCAGCTATGAAGAGGCGGTGGAACGTATGCTGGATTATGCAGAAGTCCGCGGCAGATGGCTTGACCGGCAGATGGATACGCTGCATCAGTATTGCCATCCATCCAGAAAAACGGGCATTGAAGGAGACTAAAGGTTGGAGAGAATGAGATGAAACGCTTTTTGGTTGCAGTAATGACAGCAGCAGCACTTCTGCTTGGTATTTATTACATGGTTTATTATAAGGGAGTTTATGTTACCGGAGAGTATACTGGAAACCTGGAATTGCCGTTTAAGACAGAAGGAAAAGAACTCCTGATACGAACCGGAGACTCTGGGTACGAATTGTTTCAGATGAAAGGGGTAGAACTTTCTGCCAGCGTTCCGGGACATTACGCATCGGAATTTTACCCAGACGAGGATGACTATCTGCGGTGGTTTGAACAGATTCAGGAAATGGGAGCCAATACCCTGAAGGTGCAGCATCTGATGGATGATGAGTTTTATGATGCTCTTTTCCGCTATAATACGGAACACGAAAGACCATTGTATTTACTTCAGGGAATTTCGGTTGACGATAAGATCAATTACGGATCAGAAACCGGTTATGATGACGCGTACCAGGGACAGCTGAAAGACGATGGGAAGGCAGCCGTGGATATTATCCACGGAAAAAAGAGGATCTGGCTGAACCGGCGCGGCGAAACAGAGAAATACCGCAAAGATGTTTCAGACTGGGTAATCGGGATTGTTGTAGGAAACGGATGGAACCCAGATGCGGTGGCTTATACGGATCATCATGCATTATATGAGGGCAGACGTTACGAAGGAGAATATATTTCTTCTATGGAGGAAGCGACGCCGTTTGAAGGAATGCTTGCTTCGGTAATGGACGAGGTTGTACGGTATGAGAGTGAAAAATATCACGAACAGCGGCCAATTGGATTTATTAATAGTCCGGAAATGGATTTCCTGGAATATGATGAAAACTATGTAATCCAGCTTGGAAAATACAGCAGCCTAGATGCAGAGCATCTGTCTGTGTCAGACAACATGGAAGCAGGAATTTTTGCAGCCTATCATCTGTTTGATTACTGCGATGACTTTTCCGCGTATCTGTCACAGGATCAGAAAAGGGCGGTTGCCGACCAGTTAGAAGGATTGGATAAACAATCCTCTTACGGAGGTTACCTTCAATTTTTGTCACGTTATCATACGATGCCGGTTCTGCTGACCCAATATGGATTTTCCACTGCCCGCGGAGCTGTGAAAATCGGAAAAGAGCCCAATGAGGAGAAGCAGCAGGGAGAAAAGCTGATGCAGGTATACCGCGATGCAAAAAAGTATGGCTGGTCCGGCGTGTGCATTGCTTCCTGGCAGGATGTGTGGGAATACAAGACATGGAATACGTCTTTCGCAGTGGATTTGAATCGCAGAAATTTATGGCACAATGTACAGTCAGACAATCAGAACTTTGGGCTGCTCGAATTTGTTCCGGGAAAGACAGAGAAAACCTGCATAATCGATGGAGATCCCACAGAGTGGGACGCAAAGGAAGAGGTCTATTCGGAAAACGGGGTCACAATCTCTTTAAAAAGAGACGGGGAAGCGCTGTATATTCTGATTTCGGGAGAAGAAATTTCGCCGGAAAACAGGGAATATATTCCAATCGACCTTTCAAGCGGGATTGGAAGCAGAATCTGCGAAGATCCGGCAATGACCTTTAACAGGGAGGTGGATTTCCTTCTCCGGCTTGACGGGAAAGACCATACAGAACTTCTTGTACATGAGCGTTATCAGGCAGCAAGAGAACGATTTGAATACAATGTGACCGGTAAAGACCCATTTACTGTTTTTCCGGAAAAGGACAGCGGGAAATTTGTCCCCATCCAGATGGTTCTGGAAAATGATACGCTGCTGGAAAATTACCAGAAAATGGATCCAATTGAACGACGGGAAAAGACAGCTCTTGGGACATGGGATACGGGAAGGCTGCATTACGGAAGCGAAGATAAAGAGAGCAAAGAATATTCTTCTCTGGCAGATTTCTGCTTTGGCGTACAGTGCGTGGAGATCCGGGTTCCCTGGATGCTTTTGAATGTGGGCGATCCGACCCTGATGTCTGTCCATAAGGATTATTATGAAAATTATGGAGTAGAGTTTCAGAGGGCAGAAAGTCTGTGGATTGGAGTGGTACACGAAGGAACGGCAGAACTTCTGGAAGTACCAGTGAAAGGCGCTGGAAAACGAATTGAGACCCACGAGCGGTTAAAAGATTCTTATTATGTTGTACAGAAAGAGTGGAAGGAGGAAGCGGTACATGAGATTTCTGATTAGCAGAGTAATCTACGTGTACATATTTATTTGTGCGGCCCTTTTGCTATTTGATTTGTTCTATATTTTTCAACAGAGATATGTGGACAGAAAGAGAAAAAGGCGTTTGGAAAAATGGCAGAAGGAGCTGGACGGCCTGAAAGAAGCATTTCAAAGCCGCGCAGATGTTCCCAAAGAGCATATCCGGCTGCTGGAAAAACGTCTGAAAAAGACAGTGGAACTGGAAGCATATTACAAGGCAGTCTTTGGAAGTACTGTGAACAGGGAAAAATCCTGGTTTGACTGGTATTTTACCGGATGCAGAAAAAGTATCCAGCGACTTGCCCTTGCTTACCAGAAGAAGAGTGCAATGGAACGTGCGTTTTTTGCCTATGTGGTGTCTGTCTGCGGCCAGTATGGCGAATATGTCCATGATCAGACTCCGGAAATTCTGCTGTCGTTCCTGGAAAATTCAACGGTATACTGCAGAGAACACGTGCTTCGGGCCTTGTATGCCAGCGGAAATATGAGTGCATTAGAACAGGCTTTCCAGTATATCAGTGAAAACCAGTGGTATCATCATGAACGGTTGATCGCGGATGGCTTGGAAAACTTCCGCGGGGATAAGGAACTTCTTGTAAGGAAGCTATGGGAGTACCGGACAGTATGGAAAGACTCGTTTATGATCGGGATTGTCCGGTTTGCAGAAAACGTATCGGATTCCTTTCAGGAACTGTTTTATGAGTCCCTTTCCGCACAGGACGTAACAATGGAGATTCAGTTTGCATTGATGAGATATTTTGGAAAACATCCCTATGCGCCGGTAAGAGAATACCTGATGGGAGTGATGAGGGCAGAAACGATTCCAGATGAATATTTGATTGTAGCATCGTTTGTATTATCCTCCTATCCGGGAGAAGAGACAAAAATGGCGTTAAAAAATGCGCTCTATCACCATAACTGGTATGTGCGGAGAAATGCCGCGCTGTCTCTTAAAAAAATGGGAATGACAGAGGAAGAACTGGAAGAAATCAAAAAGAGTGACGATCAGTATGCCTATGAGATGATGGTATATGTATCAGAAGGGGGGGGTATAGGAGTATGACAGATAAGTTAGAACTGTTTTTAGATGCAGTGGCAGTGTTCTATATTATCTACCTGCTGGTGTATGCTTCTTACCTTTTCTTCTCAGTGGCGCTGGGCGCCGTCCGTCTGTACCAGAGAGACAGAATGATGCAGATAAAAAATGAATTGAAAAACGATTTTTATTTTCCCGTATCCATTCTTGTTCCTGCATACAATGAAGAAGTAACGATTCTGGATAGTGTGAAGTCTTTACTAGATCTGGACTATCATTTGTACGAAGTAATCGTCATTGATGACGGTTCTTCGGATGGAACGTCCCAGGTGCTGATAGACGCATTTCAATTAAAAAAAGTAAACAAACCAATCCGGAAAGTAATTAAGTGCCAGGATGCAGAAGACATTTATGAAGGAGCCAGAGGCAAGGTGCAGATGACCCTGATACGCAAAAAGAACGGAGGAAAGGGAGATGCCCTCAACATGGGAATCAATGCAGCTCGTTATCCTTATTTTGTCTGTATTGATGCAGATTCCATGCTGCAAAAGGACTCTATCGAACGGATTGTACAGCCTGTGATGGAGGACGAGCACGTTGTTGCAGTGGGAGGCATGATTCGTGTGGCACAGTGCCTTGAGATGAAAAATGGAAAGCCAGTCGGCTATCATCTTCCATGGAACCTGCTGACCTGTATGCAGGCGATGGAATACGATCGTTCCTTTTTGGCATCCAGGATTCTTTTCGATGAATTTAACGGAAACCTGATTATTTCCGGAGCATTTGGCCTCTTTAAGAAGGACGTTGTCATTGCGGCTGGAGGATATGACCATGAAACGCTTGGCGAAGATATGGAACTTGTCATGAAACTTCATGCATTTTGCAGGAGAAATCAAATTCCATATGTGATCAAATATGAACCGAACGCCGTGTGCTGGAGCCAGACGCCGACATCATTTGGAGATTTGGCAAAACAACGCCGGAGATGGCATTTGGGATTGTTCCAGAGCATGGTAAAATATAGAGATATGTTTTTCAACCACCATTTCGGGGTACTGGGAACCATATCGTACCTTTATTATTTGTTGTATGAGCTTTTGTCACCCCAGATTGAGATATTCGGACTATTCGCAACGGTGCTGGCAACGCTGGCCGGATATCTGAATGTTCCATTTATGATCGGATTTTATCTGCTGTATTCGTTCTATGGCGCTATTTTGACCATTACGGCATTCTTTCAGAGAATTTATACCCAGAAATTGAAAGTCAGCCGGTATGATATGGTAAAAGCAGTCCTGATGTGTTTTATTGAAAACATTTTTTTCCATTTTTACCTGGAGCTTGTTCGTGCGACTGCATTTATCGGATACCGGAATACAAAGCTTCAATGGGGACAGATTAAGAGAAGCAGAATAGAGAAATAAACCAGAGAAAACCATGAAGGGGGCCGCAGGCCCCCTGTTCTTTTATTCATCCCAACCGTCCCGCAGGCGGATGGTGGCAGTAACATTGCGGATTACGTCGCCTTCTTCTGTCGGAATGTCCGCTTCGCGGCTTCTGGCTGGCAAATCAAAGGATTCTTCCAGTTCTAATGCGATCCAGTCGATTTCCGCTTCTTTGGCTTTTTCCAAAGCGTCTTCCATCGTGGGTCCTTCTGCATAGCAGCCTTCTAAATCTGGAAAGGTTACATGAATCATTCCGTCTTCCTTCTTTTTAAAGACTGCCGGATATACAAATTTCATACGTCTGTCACCTCAATTCATTTTTCCCAGACAGGGATTTGTTTGTTATTGTACTATGAATTTTGCAAATTCACAATCCTGAAGGGGAAAATATTGCATTGAAATGTGGAAACTGATATAATTAAGTATTACTGGAAATGCCTGCTTCAGGCGGATTTTCCAGCATCAGAAAACGTTTAGGGGAGAGAACAGATATGAGAGAGTGCGGAATGCTGCTTCCGGTTTTTAGTCTGCCGTCCAGATATGGAATCGGCTCGTTTTCCAAGGAAGCATATGAATTTGTAGACATCCTTGTCCAGGCAGGACAGAAATATTGGCAGATACTGCCGCTGGGACCGACTGGATATGGAGATTCTCCCTATCAGTCTTTTTCTGCATTTGCAGGAAATCCGCTGTTGATTGATTTGGAGCAGTTGGTAGAGGAAGGACTTCTGACAGAAGAAGAGTGTCTGGAAACGGATTTTGGAGACGATTTAAGGACAGTCGATTACGACAAGGTTCATGCAGGGAAAAAAAGCCTTTTAAAAACAGCTTATGAAAACTGGAAAGAAAAAGAAAACATGGATTCTCCGGAAAAAATCCATGAAAAAGCAAGACAAAATTTAATGGAAGATACCGTAGAATACTGTTTCTATATGGCGCTTAGAGAAGCGTTTGGAGATAAAGAGTGGATGAAATGGGAAGAAGGAATCCGGATGCGCCGTCCGGAGGCTTTGGATCATTATCGGAGAAAACTGGCAGATGAGATTGGCTTCCATGAATTTTTACAACTGACATTTACAGACCAGTGGACCAGGCTGAGAAACTATGCCAATGAAAAGGGAATCCGTATGATTGGCGACATTCCGATTTACGTTTCGTTTGACAGCGCAGACGCCTGGGCTCATCCGGAGATGTTCCAGTTTAAAGCAGATGGGACGCCGAAAGCCGTTGCAGGCTGTCCGCCGGATGCATTTTCGGAAACCGGACAGTTATGGGGAAATCCGCTGTACGACTGGGACTACCATGAAAAAACCGGATTTGGCTGGTGGATCCGCAGAACCGACTACAGTTTCCGTCTGTATGATGTAGTAAGAATCGACCATTTCAGAGGCTTTGACGAGTATTACTCCATTCCTTATGGGGAAGAAACCGCGATGAACGGCCATTGGGAAAAAGGCCCTGGAATGAAGCTTTTCCATACATTAAAAGGCTGGTTTGGAAGTCTTCCGGTGATTGCAGAAGATTTGGGAACCCTGACTCCAAGCGTTTATGAATTGTTAGAGGCATCTGGTTTTCCTGGAATGAAGATCCTGGAATTTGCATTTGACGCCAGCGGTTCCAGCGCCTATCTGCCTCATAATTATAAAAATCCTAACTGCGTCGTTTATACGGGAACCCATGATAATGATACGGTTCAGGGCTGGTTTGACAAGCTGGAAGGAGCGGATTTGGAATTTACTGCCGATTACCTGAATATAAATCCGGAAAAGGCAGAAAACGTAAACTGGGAGTTTATCCGTCTGGCGCTGGCAAGCATTGCAGACCTGGCGGTTATTCCGGTGCAGGATTATCTGGGACTGGATTCCAGCGCCCGGATCAATGAGCCTGCTACAGTTGGAACAAACTGGAAGTGGAGAATGCTGGATGGGGAACTGACTGGGGAAATTGCGGATAAGTGCCGCAAGATGGCCAGACTTTATGGAAGATATTAGATTAGCAATTAAATAGAAATCAGAGAAAAAGGAAACTACCGGCGGATAGTTTCCTTTTTTGCAATTCAGAATAGTTACTGGTTAATCGTAATACTTGGGGTTTCGCTGGCAGCGGAAGTCTCCGTGGAAGCAGCTTTAGAAGATTCGGCCTGGGTCTGTGTATCGGCAGAAGATTCTGCGGAAACCTGGCTGTCGGTTCCTCCGGAAACCGTCATGTCATGGGAAGCAGGGTTAAAGTTTGCCTGTGTTGCATTGCCGCACATATCTGCTGCATAAACGGTAAGCCCGGTGGAGTCGATTTCAAAGGAAATCCTGCTGTTGGACTTGTCAATCTCAGGAGTAACGGAAACACCCATAGCAGTGGTTCCGGAAATGGAATTAAAGTCAACGCCGGACTGACTGTCTTCAATGGTAAAGGTTAAAACATTGTCTTCGATAGTAAAATCTTCGTTAATAGTCGGCGGAAGCTCGTCTAAGATGTCAACTGGCTCGTAGGCTGCGGCAACCATGCCGTTGATACTGGCTACAGTAATCTCAATCACGCCGTTTTTATCAATGGCGGCAGTATAGGTTCCGCGTCCGGTCTTTTCCAGAGGCAGTTCGGCTGATTCCTGGGTGGAAACCATGCTCTTAACCGGCAGGAACGATTTAACGGAGATTTCTGCAGACGTTGTTTTGTAATCTTTAGTAGTGCCGATGGTAATTTCTACTTTCGGCTTTGTGGTCAGCAGGAAAAAAAGCAGACCATTAAAGACAATAAATGGAATGATATAAAAGAGCAGAACATGAAGGAAATCATCCTGCTTTTTTGGTGATTTATAGCCGTAGCGAGGCGAAGAGGTACGGCCTGAACTGCGATAATCCATAGAGTAATCCTCCTGCAATAAAATTTAGAACTTAAGCATAGCAGAAAATAACGCAACTTACAAGATTAACTTCTAAAATCACTGTGGATGTGCTATGATAAATTTGGTCGCATATTGATGCTAAATCAAGTTAAGGAGGAATCCTATGATAAGAGAGGCGGCAGCATTTGCAGCAGAAGCCCATAAAGGAGCAGTCAGAAAGGGCAGCAATATTCCATACATGACTCATCCGGCAGAGACTGCGGTAATTGTAGCTATGATGACAGAGGACGAAGAGGTAATTACAGCCGCTCTGCTCCATGATGTGATAGAAGATGCAGGAATTACAGAAGAGGAAATTAAAGATAAATTTGGAGCAAGGGTGGCGTCTCTGGTAGCAGAAGAAAGCGAAGATAAATCGAAAAGCTGGGAAGAGAGAAAGAGCGCTACAATAAAAAGCCTGGAAACGGCTGGCAGGGACTCTAAAATATTGGCATTGGGGGACAAGCTGAGTAATCTCCGATGCACGGCAAGGGATTACATGGAGATCGGAGATCGGGTATGGGAGCGTTTCCGGCAAAAAGATCCAAAGATGCAGGGCTGGTATTATACCGGGGTTTTGCAGAATTTAAAGGAATTAGAGGAATTTCCAGCCTATCAGGAATATCAGAAACTCTGCCATTTCGTATTTGGAAGCAGAGGATGGGGGAACACAGATAAAAAGGAGGAGGTTTGATTTATGGCAGGATTTTGGAAAAAGTCAATGGGGATAGCAGCAGTTTTCGCGGCAGTGGTGGCGTTTTTGTTTACGTCGCCGGATACGGCCTGGGCGGCAAAAGATGAGATCGGCCCAGGGATAGCTCTGGAGCAAAAGCTTCAGGAACAGGAAACGGCAGAAAGCGCTGCGGCCCAATCAGAAGCAGAACAGCCGGAACTAGCTGCCCAGGAAGGACAGGCCGAGGAAGGGCAGACACAGGAAGGGCAGACACAGGTTCCAGCAGGGGAACTTCCGGAAATTCAGTCCGTATATCAGGCATTTTTTGCAGGAAGCGGATGGAGTGAGGAATATGGCGACAATTTTGAATGTGCCAGAGCCGGAGATTATACGACAGCGCTGAAGGCAAGCTTGAGAGGACAGCCGGAAGGATTAAGCGGAACCCTTACGTACCAGGTAAATGTCAGCGGCCAGGGATGGCAGCCATGGGTGGAAAACATGGCAGAAGCAGGAAGTACTGTGGCAGGTACTGTGCTGGAATCTGTGAAAATGGATCTGACAGGAGATTTGAAAGAACATTACGATATTTACTATATGGTATACCAGAATGGAGCCTGGACAGACTGGGCGGCCAATGGAAATCCGGCCGGCAGAGAAGGAGAAGGGCTCCGGATGGATGGAATCCGGATGGCAGTTACCAGAAAGGGAGAGAATCCTCCGGCAGAACCGGAAAAACTTCCTTCCCAGATGCTTCCGGCAGGAGTGGATCCCAATCGTCCAATGGTGGCGCTGACCTTTGACGACGGACCGAAGGCGTCTGTGACCAACCGGATTTTAAACAGCCTGGAGGCCAATGGCGGACGGGCAACTTTCTTTATGGTAGGAAGCAATGTAACGGCCGGAAATACCCCGACGATTCAGAGAATGGCTGCAATGAACTGTGAGGTAGCTAATCATACCAATGATCACAAGTATTTAAGCAAAATAGGAGCGGACAGTATTATCAGCCAGATACAGACCACTAACCAGAAGATTCAGAATGCGTGCGGAGTAACTCCAAAACTGGTGCGCCCGCCGGGAGGCTACTATAACAAGGCAGCCCTGAACGTATTAGGCGGCATGGGAATGCCGGCAATTATGTGGTCCATTGATACCAGAGACTGGCAGCATAAGAATCCTTCTAAGACCATCAGCAGCGTTCTGGATCATGTAAAAGATGGGGATATTATTCTGATGCATGATATTTACGGAACCACTGCAGATGCCGCGGAAGTGATTATTCCGGAGCTGGTAAAGAGAGGCTACCAGTTGGTAACGGTAAGTGAACTGGGCGCTTACAGGGGCGGAATTGCTCCAGGCCAGGTTTACAGCCGGTTTTATAAATAAGCAGGAAGGAGTAATCCAGCCATGAATTATTTTGTGGGAGATCTGGCGAGGCTTTTAAACTTATCCAGCGAGATGATTCGATACTATGAAAAGATGGAAATGTTTAAGCCGGATCGGCAGGAGGGAAACAATTACCGGATTTACTCGGCAAAGGATCTTCTCCTGCTTCTCACAGCGATGCAGCTTCAGACCTTCCAGGT
The DNA here is from genome assembly GCA_905215625.1 of uncultured bacterium. Lineage (GTDB taxonomy): Bacteria > Bacillota > Clostridia > Lachnospirales > Lachnospiraceae > UMGS1370. Next base: position 22,562 of record CAJMQQ010000002.1, on the reverse strand, counting down.
TAAGATAAAAGATATCAGGAAGATGAGGAATCTGGAAGGAAATGGGTATACAAAAGAAGTTTTATCTGATCTTATTACGTTTCGGGAAGAAATCATAGAAGAACTGGCATACAAAAACTGGGTTCTGATGCGGGTCAATGAGCTGATAGAGAGAAACCAGATGGCACTTTTAAATGAGAAAAACAATTGGTTTAAGCGGAGGCCGGAACAGTATCGTTATCCATTTTTGAGGGTTTGCCAGGACGGGGAGTTTGAATGCCTTCTGCCAGAAGCGGTTACAAGGGAATTATTAAGCGACAGGGTGATTCCATTTTGTGATTTTACAGTAGAAACAGAAGAAAAAGGGAGACTCTGGAGCCTGGCAATTTTAAAAGAATACGGAGATTATCTGAAACTGCCGGATGAAAACAGAAACACAGTCCAGTCATTTTTTTGCGCAAGCACTATCTTAAAAGCAGAAGAGTTTTCAGAAGAAAATTTCAGGAAACTGCAGGACTGCATCAAGGAGAGAAATTATTATCAGAGCGGAAAACCAGATGGCCTGCTCTGCGGCGGGATGACGTTAAAGCCGGACGGGTACTTTGTGGAACTCCAGATCCCGATTGAAAAACTCTAAAAGGGTTATAGACTTCGAAAACTGGAAACAGACTGTAATTTGTGTATTTTGTATAGAAAAAATAATATTCGTATCTGCTGGCCGGAAGAGAGAATGCCGAAATAACGGGAACTCTCTTCCGGTTTTTTCTGTCTGGAAAAGAAAAATTCTTCCTTGACCTTACAATGATTTTATCTTCTATAATGAAAAACATAAAAGGGATAGGAAGGAGAGAACAAAATGCTGGATATGTTATTTACCCCTTATAAAATCGGAAATTGTACGATTCCAAACCGTCTGGTCGTACCGGCGATGGAAACGATGCTTTGCGGAGCAGACGGACTGGTACCGGATGAAATGGTAAAATACCATGAGGAGAAAGCAAAAGGCGGATGGGGACTGATTATTACAGAGGACTATATTGTTACTCCGGAAGCTGGAAACTGCCAGAAACTTGCAGGACTATGGGACGATTCCCAGATTGAAGGAAATAAGAAGCTGACCGAAGCAGTCCACAAACATGGGTCAAAAATTTTCTGCCAGATTTATCATTCTGGAAAACAGACGCTTCCATTTGTTCCGTGGAAGGCCATGGCTCCAAGTGCAATTAAAGATACCGTTACGCTTAATCTTCCAAGAGAGATGACAGTGGAAGATATTAAAATGCTGGTAGAAGCATTTGGAAACAGCGCAAGACGGGCAAGAGAAGCGGGATTTGACGGAGTAGAAATACACGCGGGCCACGGATACCTGATTGCGCAGTTCCTGTCCTGTTTCATCAATAAGAGAACAGATGAGTATGGCGGATGCTTTGAAAACCGTGTACGTTTTCTGGATGAAATTTATGCATCTATCAGGGAAAAGGCCGGGGCAGATTTCCCAATCAGCGTGAGAATTTCCGGAAATGAATACGTAATTGGAGGACGTACAGAAGCAGAGACCTATGAACTGGCACGCCATTTGGATGAACTGGGTGTGGATGCAATCAGCGTTTCAAATGGTGCATATGCGGCAGACTATAAGTACAAAATGGTCGGCGCAATGTTTACCAAACACGCCATTAATATGGATGTTGCCGAAGAGGTGAAAAAACTGGTTTCCTGTCCGGTAATGGTGGCTCAGAGAATCAATGATCCCAAAATGGCAGATACTCTGCTGGTAATGGGAAAAGCAGATTTCATTGCAATGGGAAGAGGATCCCTAGCAGATCCGTATCTTCCCAAAAAGGCAAAAGAAGGCCGGTTTGAAGAGATAAATTACTGTATTGGCTGTCTGCAGGGATGCATTCACGATATGGCAGAAGGCTCTGGATTTACTTGTCTGGTAAATCCGAGACTGGCAAAAGAGCATTGCAATGACTTAGAAAAAGTAGAAAATCCAAAGAATGTGTTAGTAGCGGGAACAGGTCCGGCAGGCCTGATGGCAGCAAGAACCCTGGCCCAGAGAGGACATCATGTTTCTGTTTATGATAAGGACGTCCATTTTGGCGGCGCATTCCGTGCGGCTGCTTATCCAATGGGAAAAGGAGAACTTTCTACAGTGATTTCTTCTTACCGGAAACAGTGTCTGGAGTTAGGAGTAAAATTCCATATGGGACAGGAAGTGACAGAAGAACTGATTAAGCGCGAAGCTCCGGATGCGATTGTGCTGGCCACAGGTTCTGTTCCGTTTATTCCGGATATTAAGGGAAAAGAACTGGCAAATATGGTAACAGCCGAGGCAGTTCTGTATGGGGATTCCGATGTGAAGCCTGGTCCCGTAGTTGTGTGCGGAGGCGGAGAAGTCGGGGCAGAGACGGCAGAATTTATTGCCCAGACCAACCGGGACGTTACCATTCTGGAAATGAAGCCGGTTATTCTGGAAGAAATGGTTGTTTTAGATACAAAATGCCAGCTCTTAGAGAGAATGGAGGAAAAACACGTCAAGATTCTGACTGATGCAAGGGTAACAAGTTTTGGCGAAGGCCAGGTATCTTATCAGAAGCCGGATGGCCAGGAGTACACGATTCCGGCAGAAACGGTGGTAGCAGCCTTTGGATATAGGGCGTATAATCCGCTGGAAGAAGCAGCCAGGGCAAACTGTAAAGAAGTCTATGTCATCGGCAGCGCCCGGAAAGCGGGAGACGCCATGGCAGCGACAAGAGAAGGATACGAAACCGGTTTGAAAATCTAATTTTTATTTTGCAGAAAACGTGCAGTCAGACGAAATTGCCTGGCTGCACGTTTTTTGGGTATCCTGGTTTTTTATGCTGGCTTTTTGGGTATTCTGGCATGAATAAAGAACCAACAATTTAAGACGAAAGCAGACCTTGCAAATGGCAGTTCCCCTGCCTATAATAAGCGTATAACTTATCAGATAAAGGTGTGATGCATATTTTTAAGCCAGCAAGGACCGCAGCATTTTTCTTTGCTGCCGTATGCAGTCTTCTGTTTGATCCCATGATAGTAAAAGGCGGAGAGGATCAGACCGAACAGGTGGACAAAGCGGCTCTGCCTCCAGAGGAGCTGCTGGTCGGATATATTACCGCATCCTATACTCCGGAAGATAAGATCGCAGAAGAGGCGCTTATGCCGGATGGGGGACGTGACCGTTGGCCGGAGATGGTGCGTAGCGTAGCGTATGAGGGAGTAGAGGCGCTGTCCGGCATTCCAGAAGAAATCGGCGTTCAGATCTGGGACAGGGGTAGAAAAACTGCAGGCTACGGCAGACTGTCCCTTACAAGCGCAGAGCCTTTGCGCAATCCGGACGGTACAGAGAAAAGCTATTGGAAAGATGATTTTTCCATGGTGGTAACCTTCCGGGCATATGGAGCCGAGACCTATGAACTGAATGGCAAACGGATCCGCCATCAGGAGGATACGCCGCCGCTTTGGGGAAGCGAGGCAGAGCTGTTGGGACTAATCGGAGCAGGCACAGAGGATTATCAGATTACGGATATGGAGTGGCTTGGTGAGAGCTATCCGGATGATTACGGGATTTTTTACCGCAATGCCAGAGTAACCGGACTCCGCAGGGTGACGGATTACCAGGCTGTTTATCAGGGAACTGCGGTTTTCCCAGAAGCCAGAGAGGAACACATGGCGCTGCCTCCAAAAGCAGATTCAGAGACAGAGTCTTTGCCTGTTGAGACAGAAGTCCCTGTTCAGGAGACTGAAAGCATAACCGATTCAGAAAACGTACCGGAATCTTTGCCTTCACAACCAGAAGCGTCAGAGGTCGTTTCATTTCCGAACCCCATCCAGGCAGTCCCGGCTGGAACCGGCAGCGGACAAGGATTCTGGGGAAAACGGGTATGGCAGGAAGCAAAGGAAGGATTTGAGCGATTTTCCAGACAGTTAGAGCAATGGGTGTATGAGCGGTTTTCCATTTATATTCCATCTGCAGTTCTAATAGGCGCCAGTCTGATTGTTCTGGCAGCCGCTGCAGGATCGGTCTGCCTCATTCGCACCAGAAGAAAGAATTCCTTGTGAAAGTACGGGAGATCCGGTATAATAACAGATACACCATAATATATTAAAGGAGGAAGTTTTCATGAGCAATCCAGTATACGATAAATTAGTCCGCTGCTATGAAAGCATCAAAGACCAGATTCCATTTACACCAAAGGTAGCTCTGATTTTAGGCTCCGGACTGGGAGATTATGCAGATGGAATTGAGACAGAAGGGGTAATCGAGTACAGTTCTATTGATGGATTTCCAATATCAACCGTGCCTGGCCATAAAGGACGCTTTATTTTCGGCCATGTCAATGGAGTCGCTGCTGTTATTATGCAGGGACGTGTACACTATTATGAAGGCTACCCGATGTCAGATGTTGTGCTTCCAGTGCGGTTGATGCACATGATGGGGGCAGAGATTTTATTTCTGACCAATGCGGCAGGCGGTGTCAATTACGATTTTTCTGCTGGTGATTTTATGATTATCAGAGACCAGATTGCATCCTTTGTCCCGTCACCTTTAATTGGAGCGAATTTAGACGAACTGGGTCCGAGATTCCCAGATATGAGCCAGATTTATGACAGCGATTTACGGGATATTATTAAGTCGTGTGCTGCAAAGCGGGGCATCAAGGTGCAGGAAGGCGTTTATGTGCAGTTTACCGGACCTGCTTACGAGTCTCCCCAGGAAGTAAAGATGAGCCGGATTTTAGGCGGAGATGCAGTGGGAATGAGTACCGCCTGCGAGGCAGTGGCAGCAAACCATATGGGAATGAAGATTTGCGGAATTTCCTGCATTTCAAACCTGGCCTGCGGCATGAGCGACCAGCCGCTTAGCCACAAGGAAGTTCAGGAAGTAGCAGACAGAGTAGCGCCGCTGTTTAAGCAGCTGGTTACAGACTCGATTACTGAGTTTGGCAGGTTATAAGCAGGGAAACCTGGAAGTATTATAAAAAAATTAAGATTTCCCCTCGTATTTATTAATGAAATAGATATGGTATTCGGGAAGGGAATGTAGTACAATAAGCCATATCAACAAAAGAACAATCAGACGAATAAATAGATGAGGAGAAAAATGGTATGAAGAAAAGAAAATATGTATTAGCAATAGCAATGGTTCTTGCAATGGCGATGGGCGTAACTGCGTGTTCTTCCGGAGAGAAGGAGACTGCTGCAACAGAGAAAGCTACAGAAGCAGCAACTACAAAAGCGGCTGAGACCACAGCAGAAGAAACTACAACAGAAGCAGAGAGAGAAGAAGATTATCTGGACGGCACCATTGTTTCCGCAGATGATAAGACACTGACAATGAAGTCTATCGAGGAAGAAGAGGTATCTTTTGATATTTCCAATGCAGTTGTAAATAGTGACTTCCCACTGGGAGAAGGAGATGAAGTTTCCGTTCATTTCTATGTAGACGAGGCGGCTGAGAAGCAGGAAGCAATCGAAGTCGATGTGAATTATTCTGCTGCAGAAGAAGACTATGAAGGGGATGCTGTGATTATCGGCGTAGTAGAAAACATGGGAGACAGCACCATTACTGTAAAGGACAGCACAGACGATCAGTCTTATACATTCTCTACAGAGATTGCCCAGATGGTTACTGGAACAAAGGGAATCGTAGTGGGAGACGAGATTCAGCTTACTTACTTAGGCGATGTAGGCGATGAAGAGTATCCTGGTCTGGCAGTAAAAGTAGTAACTGCAGATATGTATGACAGCGATGAGGCAAAGCTGAATACTCTGACGGGTGTGGCAATTTCTCTTGGAGAAGGTACTCTGGATCTGGAGACTCCAGACGGCAATATTTTTAACTTTGTAGAAGCAGGAGCAGATTTCTCCATGACCAGCGAAGGAGATGAAGTTACCATTATTTACGAGGGAAGCTTAGGCGGACATCAGATCAAAGCGGTTGGAATGGAATAAATTCATATCAGGATAAGATAAGCTCAATGTGAGGCTGCAGCGGAGAAGTTCCGTGCGGCCTCATTTTATGATACCAGGCATCCGGAAAAGCTGGTTCAGAGCGAAAATGTGATAGGAGCATAGGATAGGAGTATAGAAAAACAATGTTTACAAAAAAAGATTTGGTCAGACTGCTGGCACCGCTGATTGTGGAGCAAATACTGGCTGTGTTGGTAGGAATGGTAGACGTAGTCATGGTAGCGGCAGTTGGGGAAGCAGCAGTTTCCGGAGTTTCCCTGGTAGATTCGATTAATATGCTGATTATTCAGATGCTGGCCGCCCTGGCGACAGGCGGAGCTGTTGTGTCTGCCCAGTTTGTAGGCAGAAAAGATATGGACAAGGCTTGTAAGGCAGCAGCCCAGCTGATTTCCGTCACTACGATAGCATCGGTAGGCTTGATGGCATTTGCACTGATTACCAACCGGCATCTGCTGGGAATGGTATTTGGCAAAGTGGAAGAAGAAGTGATGAAAAATGCAGCAGTATATTTTGCAATTACTGCAGCATCATATCCGTTTTTAGCATTGTATAATTCCTGCGCTGCCTTATATCGTTCTATGGGCAATTCAAAGGTATCCATGAAGGTTTCTATTATTATGAACGTGATTAATGTAGTGGGAAATGCGCTTTGTATTTTTGTGCTTCATATGGGAGTAGAAGGCGTGGCATACCCTACCTTGGTTTCTCGTATGACGGCAGCAGCGATTATGCTAGTGCTGATCCGCAAGCCGGAGAATCCCATCCACCTTCAGTCGATCCGGGATTTACGGCCAAACCGCCGTATGATTGGAAATATTCTATCTGTGGGAATCCCCAATGGTCTGGAAAACAGCATTTTCCAGGTGGGAAAGCTGACGCTGCAAAGTCTGGTCTCTTCTCTGGGGACAACGGCTCTGGCTAGCTATGCAGTGGCTTCCAACGTAGTAACGCTGCAGTATCTTCCGGGAACAGCGATTGGACTGGGAATGATTACCATTGTAGGACAGTGCGTAGGAGCCGGTGAGACCGGACAGGCAAAAGGGTATACGAAGCTTTTGATTAAAATGAACTACATCTGTCTGCTTGTAATCTGTACCATTATGGTTTTAGGCGATCATCAGATTATCAGTATGTATCATCTGTCGCCGTTAGCAGCAGAAGAGGCGAGGAAAATGATGACGGCCCATGCCTGCGCTATGATTATCTGGCCATTTGCCTTCGCTCTTCCCAATGCCCTGCGGGCCAGTATGGACGCCAAATATACCATGCTGGTGTCAGTGGCTTCTATGTGGATTTTCCGCGTAGGATTGGCATATTGGTTTGTAAAAGGCATGAATCTGGGAATTATGGGAGTCTGGTATGGAATGTTTGTGGACTGGGGATTCCGGGCACTTTTGTTTGGATTCCGTTTTGCCAGCTTTGGAAAAAGAAAGATAAGGAGTCTGGAATAAATGATAAAGAGATTGTATTTAATGCGACATGGACAAACCATGTTTAATGAACAGCACAGGATTCAGGGCTGGTGCGATTCTCCGCTGACAGAGCTGGGAAAACGCCAGGCAAAAGCCGCGGGGGAATATTTCCGTACGCATGGAATTACATTTGATCATGCCTACTGCTCAACCAGTGAGCGGTGTTCTGATACATTGGAGTTGATAACAGATATGCCCTATACCCGCTTAAAAGGGTTAAAGGAAATGTTTTACGGACAGCTGGAGGGAGAGAGCGAAAGACTTAGCTGCAAAGATCCGGAAAAAAGCATTACCTATTACCAGCAGTTTGGCGGAGACTCTTCAGATGCGGTCAGGGATCGGATGCTGACTGTTTTACACGACATTATGGAAAGGGAAGGCCACGAAAGTGTACTGGCAGTATCCCATGGAGCGGCCTGCTTTAATTTTTTAAGAGGAATCCAGGACCCGACAGAGGAATTAAAAAAGGGATTTGGTAACTGTACGATTTTTATCTATGAATATGAACAGGGGATTTTTTCTTTGAAAGAAGTGGTAAGGCAAAAATAGAAAGTCAGAGGAAATAGGGAGAGAAATTCATGGGCGAGTTATCCATCCGGACAGCAGATTGGAAAGATCTGCCGGAAATAAACTTGATTTACCAGTATGCCAGAAAATTTATGGCTGAGATGGGCAATCCTTCCCAATGGGGAAATAAATTTCCCCTGGAAAGTCAGATTAGGAAGGACATAGAAAACAGACAATTTTATGTGGCAGAAACCAGCAAAGGGATTTGCGGCGTATTTGCCTTGACTATAGGGCCGGACCCCACCTATGCCAAAATAGAAGATGGCCAGTGGCTGTCAGAAAGCGAATACGGAACCATTCACCGCGTGGCAGGAAATGGCACGGTCAGGGGTGTATTTGAAGCGGTGATTAGGTTCTGCGAACAGAGGATTCAGCACCTGAGGATCGACACCCATAAGGACAACAAAATCATGCAGCATCTCATTGAAAAGCATGGATTCAGCAGACGGGGAATTATCTATGCGGCAAATGGAAGCGCCAGAATTGGGTTTGAGAAACTAGGGACAGATTCCGGAATTCAGCAGGAGACAGACCCTGGTAAACGATTCGTAGAGCGGCATCCGGCTATAGAAACCACAAGTTGATTGAAGAATTTACTGGTTTTGCTATAATCAATGGCAAAAGGAGGTACTGAAAATTGGATGCAAAACAACTTGGTTCCTTTCTGGTAATGCTGAGAAAAGAAAAAAATATGACCCAGAAGCAGCTTGCTGAAAAAATCCATGTGACGGATAAGGCCATCAGCAAGTGGGAGCGGGGAATGGGGATTCCGGATATTACCAATCTGGAAGCTCTGGCCGGTGCGCTGGATATTACAGTTGCTGAACTCATCCAGTGTAAGCGGCAGGAACCGCATTCCGTCGAGCCGCAGCAAGTCAGCGAGATTGTGAATATGACATTTGATATTGCAAAATATCAGGCACAGATGACCCGCAGGAGGATGATTACAGGGATGATTTTTGCAGTAATTGCAGCAATACTCATAGTTACAGGGATACACTATCTCTGCTCTCCTGCAATTTCCATTATTGGCGGTGCAGACGGCCCGACCTCTATCTTTTTGGCAGCAAAAATATCAAGAAAAGTTCCAATTACAATCATTTGCATAGGCAGCGCAATTTTTATTGCAAGCTTGTGGAAGATGTTCAGGAAAAAAAGGTGACGCCGCAGATGGGCGTCATTCTTTTAAAAAAAAATTAGCACTCACCTCTTGACAGTGCTAATAATAAGTGTTATATTACGCATAGAACAAAAAAAGACACTGAGTTCATGTTCCGAAAGGAGGAGCAGTATGAATATCAATAAATTTACCCAGAAATCCCTGGCGGCAGTTCAGGGATGTGAGAAACTAGCTTATGAGTATGGAAATCAGCAGATTGAACAGGAACACCTGTTTGTAAGTCTGTTGGAGCTGGAAGACAGTCTGATTTTAAAGCTGATGACAAAGATGGAGATTCAGCCGGAGCTGATTAGGGACGAAGCGAGAAAAGCAGTGGAAAAGCTTCCGAAAGTTAGTGGAGGCGGACAGCTCTATGTCAGCAATGATTTGAATAAAGTCCTGGTCAATGCAGAGGACGAGGCAAAAGCTATGGGCGACGAGTATGTGTCCGTAGAACATTTATTCCTGGCAATGATGAAACAGCCGGATCATGCCATGAAAGAATTATTCCGGCTTTACAATATAACCAAAGAGCGGTTTCTCCAGGTCCTTTCTACGGTCAGGGGAAACCAGCGGGTAGTCAGCGACAACCCGGAGGCAACGTATGACACCCTGAGTAAATATGGTTATGACCTGGTAGAGCGGGCGAGAGACCAGAAGTTAGATCCGGTTATTGGCCGAGACAGCGAGATTCGTAATGTAGTCCGGATTCTGTCCAGGAAAACCAAGAATAATCCGGTGCTAATCGGTGAACCAGGCGTTGGTAAGACAGCGGTTGTAGAAGGACTTGCTCAGCGAATTGTCAGAGGCGATGTGCCGGAAGGCCTGAAAAATAAGAAGCTGTTCGCTCTGGATATGGGCGCGCTGGTAGCCGGAGCCAAATACCGCGGCGAGTTTGAAGAACGGTTAAAAGCAGTTCTGGAAGAAGTAAAAAAGAGCGAAGGTCAGATTATTCTGTTTATTGACGAGCTGCATACCATTGTAGGCGCCGGAAAGACAGAAGGATCCATGGATGCCGGCAATATGCTAAAGCCAATGTTAGCAAGAGGCGAGCTTCACTGTATCGGCGCGACGACCTTAGACGAGTACCGCAAATATATTGAAAAAGACGCAGCATTGGAGCGGCGGTTCCAGCCGGTTACGGTAGATGAACCGACAGTGGAAGATACAATTTCCATCCTGAGAGGATTAAAAGAGCGTTATGAGGTATTCCATGGCGTTAAGATTAATGACTCTGCCCTGGTTTCCGCGGCTGTTCTTTCCAACCGTTATATCAGCGACCGGTTCCTGCCGGATAAGGCCATTGACCTGGTAGACGAGGCCTGCGCTCTGATCAAAACAGAGATGGATTCCATGCCTGCAGAGCTGGATGAATTGTCCAGAAAGACCATGCAGATGGAGATTGAAGAGGCGGCCTTAAAGAAAGAAACGGATCGGTTGAGCCAGGATCGTCTGGCAGATTTGCAGAAAGAACTGGCAGAACTGCATGACGAATTTGCTGCAAAAAAGGCTCAGTGGGAAAATGAAAAAGCCAGCGTTGATCGCCTGTCTTCTCTGAGAGAGGAAATCGAGGCAGTCAACCGTCAGATCCAGGACGCACAGCAGAAATATGATTTAAATAAAGCAGCAGAACTGCAGTATGGCAAGCTGCCTCAGCTTCAGAAAGAGCTGGAGGCAGAGGAAGAAAAAGTCCGCAATCAGGATTTAAGCCTGGTACACGAAAGCGTTTCTGAGGATGAAATCGCCAGAATTATTTCCAGATGGACGGGTATTCCGGTAGCCAAGCTGACGGAAAGCGAGAGAAGCAAGACGCTGCATTTAGATGAAGTCCTTCACAAGAGAGTGATCGGACAGGACGAAGGCGTGGAAAAGGTGACAGAAGCCATTATCCGTTCCAAGGCGGGAATTAAAGACCCAACCAAACCAATTGGATCGTTCCTGTTTTTAGGTCCTACCGGTGTTGGTAAAACGGAACTTGCCAAGGCTTTGGCGGAAGCACTGTTTGATGATGAGAACAACATGGTCCGTATCGATATGAGCGAATACATGGAGAAACATTCCGTAGCCCGTTTAATCGGAGCGCCTCCAGGATATGTGGGCTACGAGGAAGGCGGACAGCTGACAGAAGCAGTCAGAAGAAAACCGTATTCCGTTGTCCTGTTTGATGAGGTAGAAAAAGCTCATCCAGACGTATTTAACGTGCTTTTGCAGGTTCTGGATGACGGACGGATTACCGATTCTATGGGAAAGACCGTAGACTTTAAAAATACCATTTTAATTATGACTTCCAACATCGGTTCCCAGTATCTGCTGGAAGGAATCGGGGAAGACGGCAGCATCCGTCCGGAAGCCGAAGAATTGGTAATGAATGATCTGCGCGCCCATTTCAGACCGGAATTTTTAAACCGTCTGGACGAAACCATTCTGTTTAAGCCGCTTACCAGAGACAACATCAGCGGTATTGTAGACCTGCTGATTGCAGACGTCAATAAGCGTCTGGCAGACAAGGAATTGAAGGTAGAACTGACTGAACAGGCCAAGACCTTTGTCAGCGACAGAGGCTACGACCCAGTATACGGCGCACGTCCGTTAAAGAGATATCTTCAGAAACACGTGGAAACTCTGGCGGCAAAACTAATCTTAAGCGACGGGGTAAGAGCCGGAAATACCATTGTCATTGATGTATCAGATGACGGAAGCAAACTGATTGCTTACGCAGAATAAACCTATATGAAGTGCAAAAAGACGTCAGACTTGTCAGCAGGTCTGGCGTTTTCTTTTGCCAGGTTCATTATTTGGAAAAATCCGCATATTTTGTAAGAGAAATGTAAAGCAAAGTCGTTGTATTTATGGTAAGATAGAAACAAGTATACCTGCCGGCTTTATCCGGCACGACGAATGAGGAGGAAGACAAATGGCGGATACCAATATCCTGGTTGTAGATGATGAAAAAGAGATTGCGGATCTGATTGAGATTTACCTGGTAAGCGATGGGTATAAAGTATATAAGGCGAACAACGCCATGGCGGGACTGGAGATTTTGGAACAGGAAGAGATCCATCTGGTGCTGCTGGATATTATGATGCCTGGCATGGATGGTTTGGAGATGTGCAAAAAGATTCGGGAAACCAACAATATCCCGATTATTATGCTCAGCGCCAAGTCTACGGATTTGGATAAGATTTTAGGACTGGGAACCGGTGCAGACGACTATGTGACCAAGCCGTTTAACCCATTGGAGCTGACGGCCAGGGTAAAGTCCCAGTTGAGACGATATACCCAGTTAAACCCCAGCAGCGCAGTCCACGCAGAAAAGACTGGGAAAAATGAGATTGTAGTACGGGGACTTACGATTAACAAAGATAACCATAAAGTCTCGGTTTATGGGGAAGAGATTAAGCTGACGCCCATTGAATTTGACATTTTATATCTGCTGGCATCAAATCCGGGCCATGTATTCAGCACCGACGAGATTTTCGAAAAGGTCTGGAATGAGAAGGTTTATGAAGCCAACAATACCGTCATGGTACATATCCGGAGACTGAGAGGAAAGATGAAGGAAGACACCAGACAAAACAAGATTATCACAACCGTATGGGGAGTAGGATACAAGATTGAAAAATGATATGAGCGGGCGCTTTTACGCCAGAGTATTAGCCAATATTTTCTACAGCGCCGCAGTTACCTGCCTGGTTGAGATATTCCTGGTTACCAATGTTTCTATGGTGATGGATTATCTGCGGGAAAGAGGAAGAGGCGGCCGGTTTGTGGGAGCGATGGAGTCCGGCACAATTGGAGTGCTGTGCTATGTCCTTTTGGGAATCACAGTCTTTTCGATACTTTTCCTGATCCTGCAGAAGCGATCCCTGGATTACATAAGGAAACTTTATGAGGCGATGCAGAGCATTTCAGAAGGAAACTTAAATACAGAAGTAGAGGTCATAGGAGATGATGAGTTTTCCAGTATGGCGGCAAGTCTGAATCAGCTGGCTCAGGACATCCGCAATCTGATGGACAAAGAGCGGGAATCAGAGCGTACAAAAAATGAGCTGATTACCAATGTGGCTCACGACCTGCGTACTCCGCTGACGTCGATTATCGGCTATCTGGAACTTTTGTCGGTGGGAAATTCCCTGCCTCCTGAGATGGAAAAAAAGTATATCGACATTGCCTATACCAAGGCAAAGCGGCTGGAAAAGCTGATTGAAGAACTGTTTGGATTTACTAAGCTGAACTGCGGCAAGATTTCCATGAAGGTAGGCCAGGTGGATATTATCAAGCTGTTAAGCCAGCTTCTGGAAGAGTTTTATCCCAGCTTTATGGAAAAAAATCTGGTCTATGAACTTCGCAGCAATGTGCCGGCAAAGGTAATTACTGCAGACGGTAATCTGCTGGCCAGACTGTTTGATAACTTAATCAACAATGCCATTAAATATGGAGCAGACGGTAAACGGATTCTGGTAGACGTAGAAGCAGATGACGAGATTGTGACGGTTTCGGTTACAAACTTTGGATATGTAATACCAGAAAAAGATCTGCCCCTTCTGTTTAATAAGTTTTACCGGGTTGAACATTCCCGATCTGCTGCAACCGGCGGTACGGGACTGGGACTGGCGATTGCAAAAAATATCGTAGATATGCATGGCGGAGACATTCATGTGACCAGTGATTTAAACGGAACGGTATTTACAGTAAAGCTGAAGGTGGATTTTGATATTAATAAAGAAAATTTCGGCAAGATTGGATGAGAAAGATATGGGAGTCAAAAAGAAACAGGCAGAAAGTGCGGGTAAAACCGCGCTGATCTGCCTTCTGGTTTTTACAGTCATATTTACTGTTTTGGCCGGTTTGGCAGGAGGCGGACAAGCCCAGGCGGCAGAGAATCTGCTGAAAGAACCGGAATATGGGTACATGAATACCCAGGTAGAGTTAGAAGCCAGTTACGGGTATGATAATATGGCAAAAGGAGGCCGGTATCTTCCGGTCTATGTAACGCTGACCAATCATCAGGAAGGAGGGTTTTCGGGCACGCTGCAGGTGCTTTCCATGGAGTCTGATTACCAGATTTACCAGTATGAATTTCCGGTTTTCCTGGAAGAGGGAGAGACTAGCCAGAAAAACTTAAACATTCCATTGGGAGCGAAAGCCGATCAGTTGTATGTCAGTCTGCTGGATGAACATGAGGAAAAGATTGCCCAGAAACGTTTAAAACTGAATACCAGGGAGGATATTCCGGAGCTTTTAGTGGGAGTAATCAGCGATACCCAGAGCAGACTCCAGTATTTCAATGATGTGGGGGTTAACTACAGCACTTTAAAGACCAGATTGTGCAAGATGGTAACGGGAAGTATTCCCAGCCAGGCAGCCGGTCTGGATCAGCTGGATGTACTTCTGATTACCAATTATGATACCCGGAGACTGTCAGAAGAACAGTTGGCGGCCATCAGAGAGTGGGTAAACAGGGGCGGCGTTCTGATTTTAGGAAGCGGAGCAAGAGGATGCGACAATTTATATGATTTTCTGGAAAATGATCTGGAAGAAGAGCCAGTTTCCCTTGGAACTGTGGCGGTTGATATGGGAGAAGGCTACCTGTTTTCCAAAACAGGAAACTCCAAGATTCTGCTGGAATGCAACGACATCAATCTTTCAGAAGGCAACGTTTTAATGGAGAGCGGAGAGATCCCGCTTTTGACAGCAGTTGCAAGGGAAAGCGGAATTATCGTGGCATCTGCCTTTGACTTTGCAGACCTGGACGAATTTTGCCAGGAAAATCCGTCCTATGTGGATCAGCTTTTGACCAGAATTTTAGGAGAAACCCGGATTACTAAGCTTTCCGATTATCTGTACAGCGGAACGTCCAATACCTATTGGGCGGTTCAGAGCATTATCAATGCCGGAAGCGTAGAGAAACTGCCCCATATTGGCTTTTATGCAGTGGTCATCCTCAGCTACATCCTGTTAGTGGGCCCTGGACTTTATTTCTTCTTAAAACAGAGAAATATGCGCAGATATTACCGTACCAGCGTAGTGCTGCTGTCTCTTCTGTGTACGGGAATTGTTTACGTTATGAGCGGGGAAACCCGTTTTACCAGTACGTTTTTTAATTATGCGTCCATCCAGGATGTGTCCGATGAAGTGGTGACAGAATCCACCTATGTGAATATGCAGGCGCCGGATAACCGTCCGTATTCGGTTCAGTTCGATCCGTCCTATACGGTACGCCCCATTACCCGGAGCGCTTATTATGAAGAGGAGCAGATTCCAAAATTTACAGGTCAGGAGACACCCAATATTTTGATTCGCTATTTAGAAGATGGAACCAGGCTGGACGTACAGGATGTACCAGCTTTTGCTTCAAATTATTTCCAGCTGGAAAAACGGTTTGACAATGTTTCCGGCCAGGGGATTGAGGCCCAGGTCCAGTATTTTGAAGGAAAAATGACGGGAAGCATTACCAACCACATGGACTGCAGGATTGAAAATACGGCTGTTCTTCTGTACGGGGCGCTGGCCCTGGTGGGAGATATGGAGCCGGGAGAGACCAAAACGTTAGACGGCCTCATCGTATTAAATTATCCGGTAGATT
The DNA here is from genome assembly GCA_905215625.1 of uncultured bacterium. Taxonomy (GTDB): domain Bacteria; phylum Bacillota; class Clostridia; order Lachnospirales; family Lachnospiraceae; genus UMGS1370. The sequence goes on along the minus strand of CAJMQQ010000002.1, from coordinate 6,802 downwards.
CCGGAGCTTCCAGAGTAACGGCAGAGCAGATTACCGGCGGCTGGAAATACAAGAGGGCAGACATTTCTGATATGGAATATATGCGGACAATGGCAAAGACCAGCCTTCTGGAATTTTACCTGGATGAATATCTGACCGGTTATCAGCCTGGAGCGAGAATTGTGGCGTTCCGGGGAACGGAACCTTCTGATTCCTTCTTAATGGGAGATGGATATGATGTATCTGGACTTACGATGCTGACTGCGGCAGCAGAAGCGGATATGAGACAAGACGACCTGGTATACCGTTCTGCTATGAGAACCGCTCCTAAGGTAGTCAATGGAAGCTACCGGACTTCCGGCAATACGATTATCGGAACCAATCCGGTTACGTTAGAATACAGTTTAGGCGGCGATTTGGATATTAAAAAGCTTCGGTTTGAAAATATGTCTGCGATTTTCAAGGAAACGACTTCACTGGGACAGATTCAGCCATTTGAAGGAACCATTTACTTTTACAACTATGAAAGCGGGGAATACGAACTGATAGTCAGGAGCAAATTGGAGTTTGAAGACTGGCAGTTGGAACCATTTTTATCTCCAGGCAATACCATTACAGTCCGGTATGTGTGTGACAGCGCGATGGAGTACGGAAATGTAGTTCTTCCAATTCCTTATGTGATAGGGAGGGAACGGTAATGCTGAAAATCAGAAATCTGGAAAAGACATTTGGCAAATATCATGCATTGTCCGGACTGAATCTGGAGATTCCCCAGGGAGCCTTGTTTGGATTTGTAGGCCCCAACGGAGCGGGAAAAACGACGACTATTAAGATTATATGCGGCCTTTTAATGGCAGATTCCGGCACAGTAGAAGTGGATGGATATGATATCCGCAGGGAACCGGACAAGGTAAAAGGCATGATAGGGTATGTGCCGGACTATTTTGGAGTATATGATAATTTAAAAGTTTCCGAGTACATGGAATTTTTCGCTTCCTGTTATGGATTAGACGGGTTAAAGGCACGTACCAGAATTATGACGCTGTTGGAACAGGTGGGGCTGGAAGATCGGACAGATTTTTATGTAGATGGACTTTCCAGAGGCATGAAACAGCGGCTGTGCCTGGCAAGAGCCTTGATTCACGACCCCCAGTTACTGATTCTGGACGAGCCTACATCCGGAATGGATCCCAGAAGCCGGTTTGAGTTTAAAGAGATTATCAGAGAACTTCACGAACAGAAAAAGACGGTATTAATCAGTTCTCATCTGCTTTCGGAACTGTCAGAAGTGTGTACGGATTTGGGAATTATTGATCAGGGACACATGGTTCTTGGCGGCAGTATGCAGGACATATTGGAGCGGGTGGACAGCTCCAGACCGTTAATCATTACCGTAAACGGAGGCGTGGAACGGACAATGGCAATTTTACGGAGCCATCCAAGCGTACAGACCATTTCCGTAAAAGGTGACGAAATTATGGTGGGCTTTATCGGAGATCGGGAAGACGAGGCCCAGCTTTTGCAGCAATTAGTAGATGCAGAGATTCCAGTATGCGGATTTTCCAGGGTACGGGGAGATCTGGAAACGCTGTTTATGCAGATTACAGAGAAAGACGAGAAGGTGGTGCTGATCCATGAAGGTTAATCCGATTTATAAAAAAGAATTAAAAGCCAGTTCCAGAAGCACGCGCCTGCCTATCAGCCTGATGGTATTTAACGGCATTCTGGCCGCCGCTGCCCTACTCAATATGTATTCCATCCTATACCGGGTGTGGACAACTGCAGAAATTCAGTATTCTGGATTTTTAGAGATGTATGTATTTGTGACAGCAGTGGAGTTTGCCATGCTTCTCTTTATTATGCCCGCCATTGCGGCGGGCAGTATCAGCGGCGAACGGGAACGGCAGACCTTGGATCTGTTATTGTCTACCCAGACCACTCCAAAGCAGATTATCAGGGGAAAGATGATGGCGTCTTTAAGCAATATGTTCCTGATTCTGCTTGCCAGTTTTCCGGTAATTGCCCTGGTATTTGTCTATGGGGGGATTAACTGGAAGGATCTGTTTCTGCTGTTTTCCCACTTTGTTGTGACGGCCCTTTTGGTGGCAGGGATTGGTCTGTTTTGTTCCGCTCTGTGTAAACGGACGATTTTGTCAGCCGCCGCGTCTTATGGCGGGACGTTTTTTCTGGTAGGAGGTACTTACGCGGTTAATGAATTTGCGCTTAGTATTTCTACCATGCGCTGGAACAGCTATATGAACCAGATCGGAAGCGTGGCAAACCAGGCCAGCTCTGGAGGATTTTTATACCTGATGCTGTTAAACCCAGCCGCAACCTTTTACTCAATTATCCGGAACCAGACAGGAATGAACAGCGTTGTCAGTACAGCGTCCCAGTGGTTTGGTTACCACGAAAGCAGTTGGGTAACTGGACATTGGGTCTTTGTCAGCATAGCGGTTCAGTTGGTGACGGCGCTTTTGTTTATCGGGGCAGCGGAAAAGCTGATTGACCCTGCAATTAGAAAAGGAACGCCAAAGTGGCATTTAAAATATCCGGAACACCGCCGTAACCGTCATACACAAAAGGACGCCTAAGATAGTGGGAAGCAGGATGGAAAGCGCCGTCCATTTCCACGAACCGGTTTCTTTCTTTATTGTCAGGACAGTGGTGGAGCAAGGCCAGTGAAACAGGGAAAAAATCAGCATGGATACAGCGGTCTGCCAGGTCCATCCATGGGTTAGAAGAAGCTGGCTTAATACATGGGAGTTTTCCATTTCGATCAGAACACCTGACTGCAGATAGGCCATGAGGATAATAGGAAGCACGATTTCATTGGCTGGAAACCCCAGGATAAACCCCACTAAAATCACACCGTCCAGTCCCATCAGACGTCCGAAGGGATCAAAAAATCCGGTAAGGATAGAAAGAAGAGTGGGATTAGAAGACGCTGTCTGGGACGCCAGTGCAAAGAACCCATTCTCTGCTCCTACATAGGAAACATTGGCCAGAATCCAGATCAGAAGTCCTGCAGGAGCGGCGATGGCAACGGCTCTTCCCAGAACAAACAGGGTTCGGTCAAAGATAGAACGGACAAGGACCTTTCCTATCTGAGGTCTCCGGTAGGGAGGAAGCTCTAAGGTAAAAAAAGAAGGGATTCCTCTTAACAGGGTATGGGACAGCAGCCAGGAAGCGGCAAGGGACGCCAGAATTCCTAACAGGATTACGCCGGTCAGACAGAGGGCGGCGCGAAACGATCCGAATATCGTACCGCCAAGTCCTGCGGTAAAAAAGAGTGTGATCAGCGTAAAAAGAGTAGGAAAACGTCCGTTACAGGGAATCATGGAGTTGGTCAAGACAGCAATCAGCCGCTCTCTGGGAGAGTCGATAATCCGGCATCCTACGACGGCGGCTGCGTTGCATCCAAATCCCATTGCCATAGTCAGACATTGTTTTCCGCAGGATTTACATTTTTCAAAGGCCCGATCCATATTGTAGGCTGCCCGGGGCAGATACCCCAGATCTTCCAGCAGGGTAAAAAGAGGAAAGAAAATGGCCATAGGGGGCAGCATAACAGAAATGACCCAGGCCAGAACCCGGTAAATTCCATAAACGACACATCCAGTCAGCCATTCAGGGGCGTGAAGAAACGCCATTCCATCTGCAAGTTTCCCCTCTAACTGAAATAACGAATTCCATAAAATGCGGGACGGATAGTTTGCGCCGCTCATAGTCAGCCAGAAAATGAACAGAAGCAGGCCGATCATAATCAGTTTTCCGGTTACTTTTCCGGTTACAATCCGGTCAATCCGATCGTCGGATCTTCTGCAGGCAAGGGCGCATCCGGAGACAGTCTGGTTTGCCAGGGCTTTTGGCGAAAAATCCAGGCAGTCATAGGAAAAAAGCTGTTCATAGGAATCCGATACAGCCTGGCGGATTTGTTCTATGCTTTTTTTGTCTCTGGCACAGCATGGGATGACTGGAATCTGCAGCACGTCTTCCAGCAGGGAAAAGTCAATAGCGATTCCTTTCCGCCGGGCTTCGTCGCACAAATTGACACAGAGAATGATGGGCGTTCCATGGTCTTTTACATCTTCCAGGCGGGTAATCTGGGACAGCAGATGAAGCCCCCGTTCCAGGCAGGTAGCGTCGCAGACCACAATAAGAATATCAGCCTGGCCGGAACAGATATAATCCCTGGCAATTTTTTCTTCTTCCGAGCGGGCATTGAGGGAATAAGTACCAGGAAGATCAACCAGCAAAAATTCCTTTCCGCCGGACTGGTAAGTGCCCTGGGCTAGGGCTACGGTTTTTCCAGTCCAGTTTCCGGTGTGCTGATGCATTTTTGTAAGAGCATTAAAAATACTGCTTTTTCCTACATTGGGATTGCCGGCTAAAGCGGCAACAATGCGGCCGTCTTCCATAAACAACCTCCATAAAAAGAGCCTTATTGTTGCATATGAAATGGGACGGGGGAAGGTGCAAAGAAGGACGATTGCCGGAGCGGATAAAGTGTGTTATGATGCTATATTGATGATTGTAAAGGAGGAAGCGGCACCATGAGAAAAACCTTTGGCGTGTTGGCTCATGTAGATGGAGGAAAAACTACCTTTTCGGAACAGCTCTTGTACCACGCAGGAGCAATCCGCAAGGCCGGAAGAGTGGATCAGAAAAATACCCTGCTGGATGGAGATGAAGTGGAGAAAGCCAGAGGAATTACCATCTATGCAGACCAGAGCTGGTTTGAATATCAGGGAGACGAGTATTACCTGTTAGATACGCCTGGCCATGTGGATTTTTCCGCGGAAACCGAGCGGGCGGCAACAGTGCTGGATTATGCCATTTTGCTGATTGATGCGTCATCCGGCGTAGCGGCTCATACGGTTACACTGTTTCGGATGCTGGAACGGTTCCAGGTTCCGGTATTCCTGTTTTTAAATAAAACAGACTTAGAACACGCAGATGTGGATTTGACGATGAAGGAAATCCGGGACCGGCTGACAAAAGATGCAGTGCTGGTTGAGAACTGGCCTTGTGGGGAAACGGATTTAGAAAGTTTGACAGAATTTGCCGCCGAATGGGATGAAGGAATTATGGAAGCCTATCTAGAAGGCAGTCCCATTGAAAAAGACCGGCTGTTTGGGGCTTTAAGAACCACTATCCGAGAAAGACGCGGCGTGCTGTGCATGAAAGGATCTGCATTAAATAATCAGGGGATTGACCAGTTTTTCCAGGCATTCCATGAACTGACAGAAAGCAGATATGAGGAAGACAAGCCTTTTTCCGGCCTGGTCTATAAAGTGCGCCATGATGAGAAAGGCCAGAGAATTACGTTTTTAAAAGTCCTGTCCGGAGTTTTAAAAAACAGGGACGAAGTCCGGATAGTAGGGAAACTGGAAAGCGAAAACCAGACTGCAGAAACAGAGAAGATTCACGAGATTCGTCTGTACTCCGGACAACAAAGCCAGACTGCAGCCAGCGCGTCTGCCGGAAGTCTCTGCGCGGTAACCGGTCTTTCTGTACCGGTCTGTCAGGATGTACTGGTGTCTTCCGGAGATTTTTCAGGACAAGAGCAGGAGATTTCCCATATGGTTTACTGGTATGGAAAAAGAAAAAACCATATGCAGATGCGGCCGGCTCTCCAGGCTCAGGTGACTTCTGGGACAACGGACAGCCATACGTTGTTTCGCACCTTAAAAATGCTGGAAGAGGAAGAACCCCAGCTTCTGGCAGAAAGCAGGGAAGACAAAAGTCTGGTAGTCAGCGTGATGGGAAAAATCCAGCTGGAAGTGCTTGCCCAGGTGTTAAAAGACAGGTTTGGAATCGAAGCTGTGTTTGCGCCGCCAAAGGTACTGTACCGGGAAACCATTGCCAGGGCTGTGATGGGATTTGGCCACTATGAGCCGCTTCGCCATTATGCAGAAGTCCATCTCCGGTTAGAGCCGGCAAAACGGGACAGCGGAATTTCATTTTCTAGTGAATGCCATGTGGACACATTGGCTGTCCAGTATCAGAGTCTGGTGCGGACTCATGTGTTTGAGCGGGTGCACAAAGGAATTTTAACAGGCTCGCCGCTTACGGATATACGGATCGTTCTGACTGCAGGAAAAGCCCACTTAAAGCATACAGAAGGTGGAGATTTCAGGGAGGCTGTATATAGGGCAATCCGTCAGGGACTTGAGAAGGCAGAGAACGTGTTGTTAGAACCCTGGTACCAGTTTGAAATCAGCGCTCCAGATGAGTATGCAGGAAAGATTATGGCAGATATCCAGAAGCGTTCTGGAGAGTTTGATCCGCCTATGTTATCAGAAGATATGGTTTCCATATCCGGCAGAGGACCGGTGGCTTCTTTTATGGATTATGGGATAGAACTGGCGGCCCAGACTCAGGGAAGAGGAAGCATTTCTATGATTTGGGGCGGATACAGGGAATGCCATAATCTGGAAGAAGTCATTGCAGACTGCGCTTATAACAAGGGAGCGGATAAGGAAAATCCATCCTCTTCGGTTTTTTGTTCCCACGGAGCCGGATTTGTGGTAAACTGGAATGAAGTAGAACAATATATCCATCTTCCGGCAGAGAAAATAAATGAAAACAGTCCAGCGGTGTGATGTCAAGAGATAAAGCATAAAAAAGTCATATATTTTTGTATGTATCTCACGAAGGCAAAAAACACCCACCTAAGCCCTGTCGATCATGTTTTTTGAAAATGAGCAGGGCGCAGTTCATCAGCAAGCAGATGAAATCTACTTTGCTGGACGGTATAGGCGATTGTCTTTCAGCAGTCGAAAGACTAAACGCACAAATTTACGGGCAGTTAATGCGA
>CAJMQQ010000001.1 GCA_905215625.1 uncultured bacterium | reverse complement strand
GGCCAAGTTTGTCAGCAATAGACAGGCTGACAGCCGCCACCAGAATGCTGTGCCGGTATACGGTAGACATTCCATGCTGATAAGCATTTTTTTCTTCACTGAATCGTCCACATTGTTCCAGATATTTACATTTCTCTGCAATCGCAGTCTGAAAATCTTGCTTCATTATATTTATCCTATTAAAAATCACTTGTTCAGGTTGACAAAATCATCTAAAAACGGTAGTATTATACTCCAAAAAATAAAGGTTTGCAATTCCCGTAAATGGATTCTATGAGGGTGAAATAGAAAACATTTAATATCAGACGAAAGAACGGTAAATGCGAATATAAAGGAGAAGCAGATGCGAAAAACAGGACTGGGCATTTTTTTACTGGCATTGGCGATTAGTGGATGCGGCAGTCCGCCTGTGAAGGAAACATTTCCGGAAGAAGACCAGAGAATTATCCAACTGGGGACGGAATTTTATGAAGAGGCGGGAACAGAAAACCAGGCGGATACATTGGAGAAAGTCCGCAGTCTGGTAGAACAATTCGGAGCCAGAGGATATACGGCAATTGACGGCAGGAACCAGATAGATATGTCCAGGCCAGAGCAGGCTCTTGAGTTTTGTCAGAACGTAGAAGAGAGCGAGAAGGGAAATCTGCTGCTGATAGAAGTTCTTTCTCCGGAAGAACTTGTAATTTATCATTTTCAAACGCAGGAAGGACAGGTAAATGTAAAAAAGAGATACTATGAATGGAAAGATGGGAAGATGGTTTTGGCAGATTCCGGAAGTTTTTCTGCGGAAAACTGGAAGTATTGGGAAAACGGATATTTGATGTTTTCCGGCGTTTATTATTCAGAAGAGTCCTATGCTCTTACCCTGAGCGGAGAAGAAGAGTATGCCGCTTTCCGTATTCTGCCTTTGCCCAAACAGTGCAGAGAACTGAACAGAACGTATCTTTTGCTAATCGGGTATGAATATAACAATCTGTTTATTACGGACTGGACAGAAGATGATTTTGGAGAACTGGATTTTTACGATCTTTACGATCATTTTTGTGTTCAGATGGGAGAGCCCTATGTTCCAGAAGGTTCCTATGAAAGCAGCCTGGAACCGGAAACTTACCGGATACCCGCAGAGGCGTTTGAAAGGATGATCCAGAGGCATTTTTCAATTACCAGTGAAACACTTCAAAAGAAAACAGCCTATTATCCAGATGACGATACATATGCATACTGCCCAAGAGGATTTCAGGATATGGAATATCCGGAATATCCATATCCTGAAGTAGTCGATGTGACAGAACGAAAAGACGGAACCATTGTCCTTACTGTAAATGCAGTATTTCCCTACAAGGGGATTTCAAAGGTTTTTGCCCATGAAGTGACAGTCCGGCCCTTGCCAGATGGACAGTTTCAATACGTGTCAAATCACATTCTTCCATCAGAAAGCGGCTATGAATTCACATGGTACACGCCAAGAAATAAGATAGAAGATCGTGCAGATTAAATTACCCCATATTCTTCCAGCAGCAGTTCCAGTTCAGTGCCATGGATTTTTTTCAAAGCTTCTTTTAAAGCAAGGCGCTGTTTTAGATTCAGATCCATGTCCGTCAGTTTCTTACCATCCCGGAGTTTTACTGTGGCATCCAGGAGACAGCGGACGTCATAAACGCTTCCCCAGACTTCCGGCACGCCCCGGTCAATAGAAAGCAGAGTATAGACAGCTTCCATGGCAGTACGGATAGAATATTCGGTAGTAAAGATGGTATCTCTGCTGGTTTCCGCAAACTGGCCGATAAAAGCGAAATTTACAGCTTGTTTTGGCACAACAAGAGGCCGGTCTTCAATGGCCCTGGGCATGAAAAATGCAGTAATATAAGGCATCATGCAGGGAACTGTGTTGGCACTGTTTTCTGCCATATCTACAATCTCAGTCTCAGGAACACCCAGATGATACAGCCATTCCATGCAGATTTCTTTTCCAGTGCAGTCTCTCATAGGCTTTTTTACATAATCTCCGGACCGGTCAGAGAAGAGACCATAGACCCAGATTAGAAGCTGATCACTAGGCTGGCTGCGAAACTGGGGCTGACGGTTAATAGTCCAGCTTAAAAGCCAGGAGGAATCTTTGACAGTCACAATGCCTCCGGTAACAACCTTTCCGGAAAAGGGATCCCGTTTACAGATTTTCTTGATATAAGGAACAATCCGCTGATCCAGGGTCTGGATGGTTGCGCTCATCCAATTTGTCTGTTCTGGATGGCTGCAGAACTTTTTCGGATTCCCAAAGGCTGGATCCTGAGCGGCAATTTTCATCCACATATCCCATCCGCCGCCTTCTTTTAGTTCTGGCTGGAATCTGGCAGGGGTATTCTGACTTCCGAGAGAAGAATTTTCTACACAGCCGCCATTGGTAATCAATACCAGATCATTTGAAGTAAGTTCAATAAAATCCGGAACGCCATTTTTTAAAATATCAATCCGTACGGCCTGCTTTCTGGACGGTGTACAGTCAAACAGGACATTGGTAACCTGTACTCCAAAATGGAACTGTACGCCAGAGTGTTCCAGATACTTTACCATAGGGAGGATCATGGATTCATACTGGTTGTATTTGGTAAAACGCAGAGCGGAAAAGTCGGGCAGTCCGCCGATATGATGGATATAACGCTGGACATACCGCTTCATTTCCAGAGCGCTGTGCCAGTTTTCAAAAGCAAACATGGTACGCCAATAAAGCCAGAAGTTGGAGTCCAAGACCTCGTGGTCAAACACGTCGGTAATCCGTTTGTTCTGCAGTTGTTCTTCTGGAGTGAAAAACAGTTCCATAATCTCCATAGCGCCCCGGTCGGAAATGGAAAATTTTCCGTCTGTATGAGCGTCTTCCCCGCGATTTACAGTAGCGCGGCAGAGAGAGTAGTTAGGATCCTCTTTGTTTAGCCAGTAATATTCATCCAGGACAGAGATTCCCTCTGTTTCAATAGATGGAATGGAACGGAACAGATCCCACATACATTCAAAATGGTTGTCCATTTCCCGTCCGCCGCGCATGACATAGCCGACGTTTTTGAATTTCCAGCCGTCGCAGGCTCCGCCAGCAAGCTGTTCTTTTTCTAGAATATGGATGTGTCCGCCCTTCATCTGACCATCCCGAACCAGATAGCAGGCTGCAGATAAGGCAGCAAGGCCGCTTCCGACAATATATGCAGATTTCTGGTCAACGCCCTCTGGTTTTTTTGGGCGGGCAAATGCTTCATAGTTTCCGCTGGAATAATACATAACCATACCTCCTGTACCTCTTTGATAGTTATAAGGTAACAGGTTTGGGTATAGGCTGCAATAAACAGAAATCCCGCCGTGATAAGAAACCCATCACAGTAGGATATATTGTAAAAAAATTTATCATTTCAGTGGATTTGATGGGGAAGTGTCTGCTGAAAAATGCTCTAAAGCAGAAGCGATATTTCCCTGCATGAGGAAAGCGAGCCGTTCGATCAGCACTTCTGGTTTTTCTTTCATATCCTGACGAATCCAGTCTAATAGCAGTCCGACAAACCCATATTTATAAAAATGAGCAATAAATTCCTTGTCTTTCTGGCACACATCCAGGCCGGAAGCCTGTTCCTCGACAACGCTAATCAGCAGGTCATAGGTCAGCCGGTATAAATATCGTTCAATCTGTTCCCTGCTTATGGAACGGTACACATTGAGGATAAAGGGCCGGTTGTCCAGAACCGCCTGAAAAATCTGTAAAAGTCCCTGCTGCCAGGTATCATAAGTCTTTTTTCCAGCCAGCGCTTCCCTGGCATCTTCTTCACAAGCCCATTCTACAAGGTCATAAATGTCTTTAAAATGATAGTAAAAGGTCATGCGGTTAATGCCGCAGTCGTCGGTCAAATCCGTAATCGTAATTTTATCTAAAGGCTTTTTTAACAGCATTTTTTTAGAGAGGCTTCCAAAGCCCTTTTGGTAATCTGAGACACAGACGCCACCTCGTCTTTCTATAGAAATATTGGGAATGTTTTGTTGTACACGGATGCTAAAATTATACCATGAAAGAAACACAAGAAATAGAAAATTTACAAAAATTTTCTATTTCTTGAAGGCAGGAAAATCTGCCGCTCGTTATAAGAAAAAGAAGAGGAGAACAGGAGGATGAAAAAATGAGTGAATTGGATCAGCAGATACAGGAATTATTATCCGAAACAAATACAAAAAAGAAAAAAGGCAGACGGCCAGTTGGAAAAAAGAAAAAGATCCTGTTTGGATGCGGAGCGGCAATGATTGTACTGTTTGCAGGCGTTCAGATATTTGGTGGAAAGAAAGAAACGGCTCCGGTGGTCCAGACTGCACAGTTAGAAAAGGGCAGCATCCAGAACGTCCTTTCTGTCAGCGGTCCGGTTTCCGGTACGGACAGCGTAGATGTGGTATCCAATCTTCATGCGGAAATTAAGAGCATTGCAGTAAAAGAGGGCGATAAAGTAACAGAAGGACAGATTCTGGCAGAAATTGATGATTCCGATTTATTAAAAGAGCTGGAAATTGCCCAGAATTCTTATGACCTGGCTGTGGCAAAAAAAGAAGAGACCCTTCAGGATACCCAGAATGGCTACGCCAAAGCGGTACAGGATTACCAGACAGCTCAGGCAAACTACAACCGGCAGAGCGTTCTGGCCCAGGCAGGCGGGATTTCTGCTGTTGAGCTGGAGACTGCAGCCAATGCTCTTTCCGATGCAAAGCGGGCAGTAGATGGATATACATTAGAAGACGGCCATGTGGTAACAGACAAGTCCTATGATTTGGAAATCAAAAATGCCCAGTACAATCTGGATAAGGCAAAGGAAAATCTGGAAGAGGCAGTAATCAAGGCTCCTATTTCCGGAACCGTAGTCCGGGTAAATAGTAAAGTGGGCCAGTTTGCAGACAAATCCGAAGACAACGAGCCGATGTTTATCATTGAAAATCTGGACACCCTGGAGCTGGAGATCAAAATCAGCGAGTATTCCATTGGAAAGGTAAAGAAAGGCCAGAAGGCAGAAATCACTGCAGATATTTTAGGAGGGGAAAGCGTAAATGGAGAAGTAATTTCCATTTCTCCTACTGGGGAAGAAAAAGGCGGTGGATCGACAGAGCGGGTTATCCCAACCATGATCCGAGTTATGGATGAGCATACCAGACTGATTGCAGGGATTACGGCAAAGGCAGCCATTGTGCTGGAAGAAGCAGAAGATACCTGGGTAGTGCCAATCTCCGCACTCCTCACAGAAGCAGATGGAACCAATGCGCTGGTAACTGTGGAAGATGGTGTCTGCCATATGGTACCGGTAACAACCGGCATAGAAAGCGACATCAGTATAGAAGTTTTCCCGGCAGAGGGAGGGGCATTGATGGAAGGAATGAACTACATTGTAACTCCGGATGCAGGACTGACAGAAGGGACAAGCGTGACTGTAATGCCGTCAGCTGCCGCAGAATAGGGGGCGTTTTATGAAGAGAAAAGTTTCGGCTTACTCCACTGAAAATGTCCAGGAAGACTTAATCCGGCTAGAAGATCTGGTAAAGATTTACGATACGGGAGCAATTAAAGTATTGGGTCTGAAGAAAATCAACCTGACCATTAAACGGGGGGAATTTGTGGCCATTATGGGCCAGTCTGGTTCGGGAAAATCAACGTTGATGAATATTTTAGGCTGTCTTGACCGGCCGACTCTTGGACATTATTACTTAGACGGGGTAGATACCGCCGCATTAAGTCCCAACGAGCTTTCCGATGTCAGAAACCGGAAAATTGGCTTTGTATTCCAGTCTTTTAACCTGATTGCCAGGACGTCTGCAGTAAAAAATGTAGAAATCCCCATGATTTATGCCAGAAAGCCAAAGAAAGAACGGCGGCAGAGGGCGCTGGTACTGTTGGAAAAGGTTGGTCTGGGCCAGCGGTTTGAACATATGCCCAATGAACTTTCTGGAGGCCAGAGGCAGAGAGTGGCAATTGCCAGGGCGCTGGCCAACGAGCCGCCTCTTATCCTGGCAGACGAGCCTACTGGAAATCTGGATACAGCGTCATCCATTGAGATTATGGAGATTTTCAGCGAACTTCATCGGGAAGGCGCGACAGTGGTTGTGGTCACCCATGAAGAAAACATCGCGGCATTTACCCACCGGATTATCCGGTTCCAGGATGGAAAAGTGGTCAGCGATGAAATCAATCCCAATCCTACGGTTACAGGACATGAAAATCATATGGAAGGTCTGTACCATGTAGGCAATAAAGGGAAGGAGGCATAATATGCTGTTTGAAAATATGTCGATGGCATTTCATGCCATTAAAGCCAATAAAATGCGGGCGTTTCTGACCATGCTTGGAATTATTATCGGCATTGGATCGGTTATTTCGATTGTGTCCATTGGCGATACAATGAGAAGTATGTTTACGGATTTGTATAAAGATGTGGGACTGACCCAGGCCTACATTTCGATCGGCTACTGGATTGAAGATACTCATCAGAGCGATTATTTTACTCTGGACGATTTAGAGCGGATTGACGAGGTTTTTGGGGACGAGATCGCTTATATGGACAGCAGCGCGTATGTCAGCGCTGAAGTCCAGGCCGGAAGAACCAAGATGAAGTTTGAATTTACCGGCATTGATTATAATTACATAGATGTACAGCCGGTTACCATGGTAGCAGGGCGTTACCTGAATGAAGGAGATATTTTAGGAAGAAAGAAAAATATTGTCATAGAAGAGCAGAGTGCCATAAACTTGTTCGGGACAGCAGACGCAGTGGGAAAAACTTTCCGAACAACGATTTACGGCAATACAGAAGAATATAACATTGTAGGCGTATACCGCAAGGAAATGAGTCCCTTTATGGCGCTTATGATGGGAAGCGGAAGCGATACCGGATCGGCATTTATTCCCTACACCCTTTTGACCTGGCCAAACGACTATTTTTACTCCTGTCACGTATTTGCAAAGGACAACGTCGATCTGCCGGACTTCTTCAACCGTCTGACTGCTTTTATCGCCAAGATGAAGGGAAGAATGCCGGAAGACTATTTTGTTCAGACGGCCATTGATGAGATGGCAAGCGTAGACAGCATGATGGGAGGTATTTCTGCCGCAGTCGGAGGAATTGCCGCGATTTCTCTTTTAGTAGGCGGAATTGGAATTATGAATATCATGCTGGTGTCTGTTACGGAACGAACCAGGGAAATCGGCATCCGGAAAGCTTTAGGAGCCAGAACCAGGGACGTGCTGATTCAGTTCCTGACTGAGTCGGCACTGCTTTCAGCCTTTGGGGGAATCCTGGGAGTCGTTCTGTCCGTCGGGCTGGTCAGTCTGGGCGGTATGGCATTTGGAATACCGGTAGTGGTAAAACCAGGAGTTGTGATTATGGCAGTGTCATTTTCCGCAGTGGTCGGGATTTTCTTCGGACTTTATCCTGCTTCTAAGGCGGCAAAAGCCGACCCGATTGACGCCCTGCGGTATGAATAAACGGCCTGCACCGGGAAATAGCAGCAGGCCGTCTGAATGGATTAACGGTTTAATGTATATCCGTGATCCATGGGGCCGCGCCCCTTTCCTAAGTCCAGCATAGCGGAAAGGGCGCCGGAAAGATAAGCCTTGGCATTGGATACAGAGGTTTCCAGATCATATCCTTTTGCCAGGTTCGATGCAATGGCGCTGGACAGGGTGCATCCGGTTCCGTGAGTATTGGGATTCTGGATTCGCTTGCCGAAAAACCATTTACAGTTATCATCTGCAAAAAGCAGGTCATTGGCGTCATTAATAAGATGGCCGCCTTTCAGAAAAACTGCGCAGCCGGAATCCTGACTGATGATTCTGGCTGCTTTTTCCATCTGATGTTCATTGGAGATGGCCATGCCGGACAGGACTTCTGCCTCCGGAATGTTGGGGGTAATAACTGCAGCAAGGGGAAACAGCCGGTTTTTCAAAGAAAGGACGGCTTCGGACTCCATTAAACGGGAACCGGAAGTAGCCACCATAACCGGATCCACCACAATATTTTTAGCGCCATAAAACGAAAGACGTTCTGCGATTACTTCAATAAGCTGGGAACTGGCAACCATTCCGATTTTGACAGCATCTGGAAAAATGTCGGTAAAGATCATATCCAGCTGCTTCTTTAAAAATTCTGGAGGAACCTCCAGGATTCCATCGACTCCGGTGGTATTCTGGGCCGTCAGGGCCGTGATGGCGCTCATGGCATAGACGCCGTTCATGGTCATGGTTTTTAAATCTGCCTGGATGCCGGCTCCGCCGCTGCAGTCGCTTCCGGCAATGGATAAAACAGTGTTCATTTCAAACTTCCTCCTTTTAAGATTCTGTCATCTGTCTGGATAACTGATATAAATCTCTGCAGGCCTGCACAATGTCTTTTGCGCCGAAAATCGCGCTGACCAGGGCAACGCCGTCTGCCTTGCTTCCGGAAAGAGATAAAATATTGTCTTTGCTGATTCCGCCGATGGCGACTACGGGAACCGGGACGGACTGGCAGATGTCCCGAAGGGTTTCCAGAGAAAGAGGCCGGGCGTCTGCTTTGGTAGAAGTGGAAAACATTGCGCCAACGCCCAGATAATCCGCTCCGTCGCGGACAGCTTTCTGTGCTTCCAAAACACTGTGGGCAGAAACTCCAATGATCATCTGGTCACCAACAAGAGATCTTATCTGGGCAGGGGACATATCATCCTGTCCTACGTGGATTCCGTCAGCCTTACAAGCTAAAGCAATTTCTACATTGTCATTGATTATAAAAGGAACGCGGTATTGATGGCATAGTTTGCAAAGTTCAATGGCTTCTTTTAAAAACGTCTCTTTATCCAGGTCTTTTTCCCGAAGCTGGATACAGGTTACGCCGCCTTTTAAGGCGGATTCTACCTGCTGGTACAAGCTCTGGGATCCGGTCCAGGCCCGATCGGTTACTCCATACAAAAGCATATAGGTTTTATCGCATTTCATAGTTCGCTCCCTTCTCCAGAATTTCTGGCGTCATATTAAAAACGGCGTCAATCAGATAAGTACGGTAAGAAACATTTCCATCCTGCGGCTTCATACGTCTCGCGGCAGTTTCTCCGGCAAGTCCCATGGCGCATACAGCGGCAGCAGAGGCTTTTGCCAAATCGTCAGGAAAAGAGGCGGCAAAAGCAGCAGTCAGGGCGGAAAGCTGGCATCCGGTTCCGGTTACAGAAGCCATAAGAGGATGGCCGTTTTTGATGCAGTAGGTGGTGGTTTCATCGCTTACCAGGTCAATTATACCGGTAATCGCCACAACGGCGCCTAGTTTTCTGGAGGCAGTTTTGGCAAAGGCGGCGGCTTTTTCCAGATTTTGCTCTGTGATGTTATCGGAAGAGCCTGCATCTACGCCTCTGGAAGAGCAGCTTCCCATAGTCAGAGCCTTGATTTCCGACAGATTTCCACGGATAACAGAAAAATGAAGCCTGGCTAAAAGCGTCTGCGCCGCGTCTGTTCGGAACTGGGAAACACCGGCGCCTACCGGATCAAAAACGATAGGATGGCACAAAGTGTTGGATGTTTTGCCGGCAAGAAGCATAGAATCCAATCGCTGCCTGCTTAAGGTGCCAAGATTTAAAACCAGACCGTCACAGCCTGCGGTAATCTCTTTTGCTTCGGCTGGATCATCTGCCATAATCGGAGATGCGCCGCAGGCCAAAAGAATATTGGCGCAGTCATTGGCAGTTACATAATTGGTAATACTGTGGATAAGCGGCTTTTTTTTGCGGACCGCTTCGAGAACAGACTGAAACATAAGATAAAAATCCTTTCTATAGAAAGCAATAATAAAAAACAGGAGATACCCCTGCGGCATCTCCTGTAAAAAATCACTGTGAAAGGACTTCCTACGGCGGCATTATCCGCATCAGGTAAAGGGTCGAAGTTAGATGACTTCCTCTCAGCCTGCAAACACAAGCTCCCCTGCTTTATTTTGCTATCAGTATACTCTGACAAAATAGAAATTACAAGCAATTGTATCAAAAAAATGTAAAAATTTATCCAGATGCACTCGCCAATATCTGATAATTGTGGTATACTAAATTGATATCTTATGGATAGAGGGGCAAAGTCTATGCTGAATGAAGAAAAAATCAGATTAATGACGGAAATCGCAATGTTTGAAAAAAAGAAGGGAAAGCGGGTATTTCCTTATCATAAATATTTTAAAAGCGATTACATCGGAAGCAGGATAATGAGAAGCTTTTTTAATTATACGCTGTGCGCCCTGATGTGTCTGTTGATTTGGGGACTTTACAACTTAGATAAGATCCTCAACACCACGAATTTTTACGATCTGATCAAACAGGGAAAACTGCTGGCAGGCGTTTACCTGGCAGGACTTATCCTATATCTGGCAATTACGGCAGCAATTGCGTCTTACCGCTACCAGAATGCGTCTAAAGGAATGAGGGAGTATGCGGCAAAACTGCGCCGTCTGGAAAAGCGTTATGAGTTTCAGAGCAAGACAAAAGAAATTAAGGAGGGCTCACGGTTATGATGGGGCTGCTTGTATTAAAGGAACGGTTAAAAGTATTTTACGGAAAATACGATATTTATATTAATCCAGTATTTCATTTTGTCTTTGGCTTTTCTGCGGTACTGATTTTAAATGCAAATCTGGGATTTATGACGAAACTGGCCAATCCGGTTACCGCTTTGCTGATGGGACTGGTGTGCTCGTTTTTGCCATATAGTGTGATTTCCCTTCTGGTTACCATACTGATGCTGGTGCATCTGTTTACGGCTTCTATGGAGATTGCTCTGGTCGTAGGAGCGTTGGTATTTATTATTATCCTGCTTTACTGCGGACTCCAGCCTGGAAACAGCTTTCTCCTGGTGCTGACCCCGATGCTGTTTTTTATTAAGATTCCTTATGTGCTGCCGCTTTTAGCAGGACTGACAGGAAGCCTGACCGCGGTAATTCCGGTATCCTTAGGAGTTTTTTTGTACTATATTCTGATATACATCAGGCAGAACGTAGGCGCCCTTACAGGGACAGCAGCCGCTGCAGACATTACCCAGAAGTATCTGCAGCTGATAAAAAGTATGCTTTCCAACCAGACGGCTGTTGTGATGATTGTGGCGTTTGCCTTAAGTATTCTGGTGGTTTACCTGGTAAAGCGGCTTTCTGTTGATTACTCTTGGTATCTGGCGATTGCTGCAGGCGTGATTGCCCAGCTGGCGGTGATTTTTATGGGAGATGTGATGTTTTCCATTACCGTTTCGATGGGAGCGCTGGTAATTGGAATGCTGGTTTCGGTATTGATCGCCCTGGTATATACCTTTTTTGCATTTTCAGTGGACTACAGCCGTACAGAGTATCTCCAGTATGAAGATGACGACTACTATTATTATGTAAAAGCAGTGCCGAAGATTGCAGTAACGACTCCGGATGTAAAGGTACAGAAGATTAACAGCAGAAAAAAGAAAATGGAATAATTGACAGAAGTTCAGAAAAGGAGGTGCAGCATTAAGATGGCAGATTTGTTAAATGGTTTATATAGCTGGATTACCTTTTTACCAAGAATGACCTTTTCGAATCTGATAGAAATCGTAATACTTTCCGTTCTGATTTATGAAATATTAGTGTGGATTAAAAACACCAGGGCCTGGGTACTGTTAAAAGGGCTCGTGGTGATCTTAGGTTTTGCACTGTTTGCAGAACTGTTTAAACTGAATATTATACTGTGGATTCTGGAAAAATCCTTGACCGTTGCGGTAACGGCTCTGATTATTATTTTCCAGCCGGAGCTTAGGAAGGCGTTGGAACAGCTGGGAAGCCGGAATCTGTTAAATAACCTGCTGTCTATTGACGACAAAAAGGTAGAGCAGGGATTTTCGGACAAGACGATTAATGAACTGGTAAAAGCAACCTTTGAAATGGCAAAAGTAAAGACGGGAGCTTTGATGGTAATCAGCCGCAGTGTTCCATTAAAAGAGATTGAGCGAACCGGCATTGAGGTAGATGGAATCGTGACCAGCCAGCTTTTGATCAATATTTTCGAACACAATACGCCTCTCCATGACGGCGCGGTGGTAATCCAGGGAAACCGGGTGACAGCGGCGACCTGTTATCTGCCTTTGTCGGACAATATGAACATCAGTAAGGATTTGGGAACCAGACACCGGGCGGCAGTAGGCATCAGCGAAGCGACAGATGCCTTGACGATTGTGGTATCAGAGGAAACGGGAAGAGTATCCGTTGCCCAGGGAGGAAAGCTGGAAAAAATCGGTAGCGCGGAACACTTAAGAAGCATCCTGCGCGCTACAAACGGAGAGGAAAAAGAGGCACCGATGAACCGGTTTAAGATTTGGAAGGGAAGGCTGAAAAATGAAAGAACGATTAAAGAGTAATCTAGGCCTGAAAGTTCTGTCTGTTTTCCTTGCGTTTTTCGTATGGCTGCTGGTTGTGAATGTATCTGACCCGAAGCAGAGCGGTGAGAGGACGGTACAGCTTGAAATTATCAATGACGACGTTTTGACAGATGCAGGCCTGACCTATGAGCTGGCAGAAAAAAGCAGCGTAACCATTGATTATACGGTGCATATGAGAGACAGTTCCCAGATACAGGCCTCCGATTTCCGCGCATATATTGATCTGGCAGATTGTAACGTGTTAGGTGCAGTTCCGGTTCGTCTGGAAGTATTAAATAACAAAGACAGGGTTACCAATGTACACGCAGATCCAAGTGTGGTTCATGTGGTAACAGAACCGCTTCAGAAGAAAGAATTCCAGCTTAAAGTTGCGGTTGAAGGCGAAGCGGCTGCAGGTTACGAAGTAAACGGCTATACGACTAGCTGCGACAGCGTATGGGTCAGCGGGCCGGAGTCTTTAGTCGGACAGATTACTGCAGTCGGCATTGAAGTCGGAGTAGACGGCGCAGCAGAAGATTTGACGGGAACTGCCAGTCCGGTGTTCTATGACGCCAATGGAAATCCATTGAATCTGGGAGAACGGGTAAGCATTGACCAGGAAGAAATTGATTATACGGTACAAGTATTAAAGGTTCGCCAGTTGGCATTGGATTTTGAAGTAGGCGGAAATGTGGCAGAAGGCTACCGGTTTACGGGAATTGAGTGCGATGCAAAGACAATTTCGGTAGTGGGACTGCGTTCCCAGCTTGCTTCCATTACCAGCGTGACGATTCCGTCGTCTGTGCTGAATGTAGACGGGTTGACGGAAGGAAAAACTGTAGAAGTAGATGTAAGCCAATATCTGCCAGAAGGTGTCCGGATGGTGACCGATACCGGAGATACCACGATTTACGTACAACTGGATGTGGAGAAGCTGTCTTCCAGAGAGTATCTGGTGGATACCAGGGACATTGAACTGATTGGAAGCAGGGAAGGATATGGATACACCTTTGCTCCGGAAGAAATGACGGTAACTGTACAGGGACTGGAAGAGGATTTGGACAGTCTTTCAGAGAAAGATATTAAGGCGTCCCTGGATGTTTCCGCAGTCGAAACCGGAACTCATCCGGCCGTCATTACGTTTGAAGAGCTGGAACATGGATATGAGATTCTCAGCTACACCCCAATGATGCTGACTGTGTCAGATGAAGCAGAATCAGCAGGCCCGGGGGAAAATCTGGAAGCCGGGACTTCGGAGGAAGAAGAGACAGCAGAGACAGACGAACAGACAGAGGGGGAGAAGGAAACAAATGGTAAGAGCGAAAACAGTGATAAAAAATCCGACAGGACTTCATCTGCGTCCAGCAGGAATTCTCTGTAAGGAAGCGTTGAAATTCCAGTCTTCGATTCATTTTCAGTTCCGTAATTCTACCAACAATGCCAAAAGCGTGTTAAGCGTATTAGGGGCGTGTGTGAAAAGCGGAGATGAAATTGAATTCATCTGTGAGGGAGCGGATGAAGAAGAAGCCTTGGCAGCCATGTTAAAGGCTGTAGAAGATGGTCTGGGAGAATAAGAAAGTAAGAAACCTAAGAAACTGAAGGAGGTAACAGGTATTATGTATTATGGAACGAGTGCATCAGCAGGAATCGGCATTGGAAAAGCGGCAATTGTAGAGGACGTACAGTTAGTGATTAAAAAAGAGACTATTGCCGATCCAAAGGCAGAAGCGGAGCGTTTTAAGCAGGCATTAGAGCAGAGTCTGCAGGAAACAGCAGCGCTGGCGGCTGATCTGGCAACCAGAGTGGGAGAAAAGGAAGCAGAGATTTTAAATGGTCATCTGATGCTGCTGTCCGATCCGATGCTGGTTGGCGAGATTGAAAACACCATTGCCAATGAAGGAGTAAACAGCGAATATGCCATTGAGCAGGTATGCAATATGTATGCAGATATGTTTGCATCCATGGGCGACGAACTGATGCAGCAGAGAGCAACCGATATGAGAGATATTAAGACTCGTATGCAGAAGGTGCTTCTGGGCGTGGAATCCGTTGATATTGCATCTTTGCCGGCAGGTACGGTAATTGTGGCAAAGGATCTGACCCCATCTATGACTGCGGGCATCAATCCCCAGAACGTTGTGGGAATTGTGACGGAATTGGGAGGCAGAACTTCCCACAGTGCGATTCTGGCCAGAGCTTTGGAGATTCCGGCTGTAGTGGCAGTATCAGATTTCCTCACCCAGGTGAAAAATGGGGATGAAATCGTATTAGATGGATCGGAAGGAACGGTCTATGTAAATCCAGAGGCAGAGGTAAAGGCAGACTACGAAGCCAGAAGAGATGAGTTCTTAAAGGAAAAGAAAGAGTTAGAGCAGTACATTGGCAAGCCTACCGTGACCAAAGACGGCGTACAGGTAGAGCTGGTTGCCAATATCGGCAAGCCGGAAGATGTAGAGAAAGTACTTCAGTATGACGGAGAAGGCGTTGGTTTGTTCCGTACTGAATTTTTATTTATGGACCGCAATTCCATGCCGACAGAGGAAGAACAGTTTGAGGCTTACAAAAAAGTAGCGGTTGCCATGAACGGAAAACCAGTTATTATCCGTACCTTAGACATTGGCGGAGATAAGGAAATCCCTTATATGGGACTGGAGAAGGACGAAAATCCATTCTTAGGCTACCGTGCAGTCCGTTTCTGCTTAGACAGAAAGGACGATATTTACAAACCGCAGCTTCGCGCCCTGCTTCGCGCCAGCGCATTTGGAAATATCCGGATTATGGTTCCATTAGTAACTTGTATCGATGAACTCCGGGAAGTAAAGGCGATTATTGCAGAATTAAAGAAAGAACTGGATGAAGCAGGCATCGCTTACAACAAAGACATTCAGGTAGGAATTATGGTAGAGACTGCGGCAGCTTCCTTGATTGCAGACATTTTTGCAAAAGAAGCGGATTTCTTCAGCATCGGAACCAATGATCTGACCCAGTATACCATGTCTGTTGATAGAGGAAATGACAAAGTTTCTTATCTGTACTCTCCGTTAAATCCAGCAGTGCTGAGAAGCATTCAGAGGATTATTTCCTGTGGACGGGAAGCTGGAATTATGGTTGGTATGTGCGGAGAGGCAGCCAGCGATCCACTGATGATTCCGCTGCTTCTGGCATTTGGCTTAAACGAATTCAGTATGAGTGCGTCTGCGATCTTAAAGTCCAGAAAGCTGATTACCAGCTACAGTATGGAAGAACTGCAGGCAGTTGCCGAAAAGGCCATGAGTTTTGCTACCGAAAAAGAAGTTTCTGAATATATGAAAAAATTTGTGGAGCAGTAATCCATGATTATTTATTGCGTTTGTTATCTTACCAGTTTTTTACTGGCCCAGGCCGGATGGAACATCCCATCCGGCCTGGTGCTCATTGGAACAGCCCTGTGGATGTATTGGCAGGACTATAAAAAAAGCGGAAACCTAATTCATCTGAGAGGCTTGTTTTTCCTGGGATTTGTAGGGGGACAGGGAGTTTCCTGCCTGAAATTAAGCCGCCTCCAGACACCGTGGTCATGGATGACCTGGCTGTGCTTTTTTGGAGCGGCCGCAGCCTTTTACATTGGTTTTTCCATGACGGATGATAAGGAAAGAGGACGATGGGATGCAGGAGCTTTTTCCAGGAATTTCCGGAATGAACCGTCTGCTACCCTGCGGATTTCCAGCCTGGGAAGACGGAGAGGCAGGGCGATTGCAGATTCCGGCGGCTTGTTTGTATCAATTTTGGGAATCACCTGCGTTTCCCTGGCAGCATTTATCCTGGAAGCAGTTGTTTTGGGATACATTCCTTTCTTTACAAAGGGAGTGCCTCATGCTTATTCTTATTTCCACATAACCGGAGTTCATTATTTTACCGTATCCTGTGTACTGGTTCCGCCATTAGCGGTACTGTTTTATCTTGGAAAACCCAGGGCGTCACAAGGGGAAAAGATTGTGTGTGCAGTTTGTGCTGCAGTCAGTCTGCTGATTCCGGTTTTATGTGTGTCCCGTTTCCAGCTTATATTTGCAGTTGGGTTGTCTCTGTTTTCTTACGTGGCGGTAAAACGCCAGATTCAACCGGCTGCAGTCGGAATAATCGTGGCGGTGATGGTGCCTCTTTACATCATTCTGACCATTGCCAGAAGCCATGACGTGGCATATTTAAACGGTATTTTCGAAATGAAAAACAGCAAGATGCCGATTTTTATTACCCAGCCCTATATGTATATTGCTAATAACTATGACAACTTTAACTGTCTGGTGGAGCAGCTGCCTTCCCATACCTTTGGACTCCGGATGCTGTTTCCGGTATGGGCGCTGACCGGACTGAAATTTTTATATCCGTCGCTGGTGTCATTTCCTTTGTATGTGACAAAAGAGGAGCTGACTACTGTAACCTTACTGTATGACGCCTATTATGATTTTGGGGTGATAGGCGTAATTGTGTTTGCTGCTGTTTTAGGAGGCGTATGCGGTTATCTGGTAAAGCAGCTTGACCGAATGCAGAATCCGGCAGGATTTTTATTGTATGCCCAGATTGCCATGTATATGGCTCTGTCATTTTTTACAACCTGGTTTTCCAATCCGGCAACCTGGTTTTATCTGGCGGCAACGGCAGTGGTCTGGCTGCTTTGCGAGGCCGTCAACCGAAAATAAAAAAGGGGGATGCAGGCGTGTATAAGTCTTTGAAAGAAGTATTTGGTAAGAAAAAAAATCATGGAGAGATTTTTGCCCCGGTCAGCGGAAAGTGTGTTCCAATGAGTCAGGTAAACGATCCTACCTTCAGCCAGGAAATCCTGGGAAAAGGCGTTGCAATTATTCCATCTGAAGGGAAAATCGCAGCGCCCGGAGACGGAGAAATCCTGATGGTCTTTGAGACCAGGCACGCGGTCAGTATCCGGACCACAGAAGGGGTAGAACTGATTATCCACATCGGACTGGATACCGTTAATCTTCATGGAGAATACTTTACCTCTCATGTAAAGGCAGGAGATAAAGTAAAAAAAGGCGATCTTCTGATTGAATTTGATATGGACAAAATAAAAGAACAGGGATATGATTTGATTACTCCCATTATTGTATGCAATACTCCAGATTATCCGGAACTGATCTGCCACACAGGGATAGATGTAAAGACCGGGGATTTAATCATGGAGTTACGGAGCAAATAAGACTTGAGAAATGAGGAGAAGACTATGATTTCAGAGAAAATGAAGCCCTTTGTACAGAACAACTCCGCAATCCGCGCCATGTTTGAGGAAGGAAAAAAGATGGCGGCCGTTTATGGAAAGGAAAATGTCTACGACTTTAGCCTGGGCAATCCCAGCGTTCCGGCTCCGGAAGCAGTACGTCAGGCCATTCTTGACATATTAGAAGAAGAGGACGAGAACATGATCCACGGCTACATGAGCAACGCTGGCTTTGAAGACGTCAGGGAAGCCATTGCAGAGTCCTTAAACCGGCGGTTTAAGACCAGCTTCCGTCTGGAAAATATTATGATGACCGTAGGCGCTGCCAGCGGCATGAATGTAATCTTAAAGACCCTGTTAAATCCAGGAGATGAAGTCATTGCGTTTGCTCCGTATTTTATGGAGTACGGTTCTTATGTACGCAACTACGACGGAGTTCTTACAGTAGTCTCTCCCAACACAGAAACGTTTCAGCCTAATTTATCAGAATTTGCAGAAAAAGTGACGGCAAAAACCAAGGCGGTTATTATCAACACACCCAACAATCCTACCGGCGTGGTATACTCAGCAGAAACTTTGACCAGAATCGGCGATATTTTACGGAAAAAAAGCGCGGAAACCGGTCATCCCATTGTATTGATTTCCGATGAACCATACAGAGAACTGGCTTACGATGGAGTAGAAGTTCCATATGTAACCAGGTTTTACCAGGATACCGTGGTCTGCTATTCCTACAGCAAGTCCCTGTCTCTTCCAGGAGAGCGGATTGGCTATCTGGTTATTCCGGATGAGCTGACCGACAGCAGCCAGGTGTTTGCAGCGGCAGCCATTGCCAACCGGGTTCTGGGCTGCGTCAACGCGCCGTCTCTGATGCAGAGAGTGATTAAACGCTGTGTGGATGAACAGGTCAACTTAGAGGCATATGACAAAAACAGAAACCTGTTATATACCAGTTTAAAGGAAATGGGCTTTGAATGCATTAAGCCGGAAGGAGCATTTTACTTGTTTGTGAAATCTCCGTTAGAAGAGGAAACAGAATTTGTAGCCTTATGCAAACGCCATAGAGTTCTGGTAGTTCCCGGAACGTCCTTTGCCTGCCCTGGCTATGTGCGGATCGCATACTGTGTGTCTTATGGGCAGATTGAGCGTTCTCTGCCTGCATTTAAAGAGATTGCAAAGGAGTGCGGCCTATGAGAGGCTGGGAATCATACATTAGAAGAGTGACGCCCTACACGCCTGGAGAACAGCCGGCGGCAGAGCGGTTAATAAAGTTAAATACCAACGAAAATCCCTATCCGCCTGCTCCTGCCGTTCGGCAGGCCTTGATGGAAATGGATACAGACAGACTGCGTAAGTATCCGGATCCAGCTTCCAATGTACTGGTTCAGGCTCTGGCAAAGCGGTATGGAGTAGAGGAAAATCAGGTTTTTGTGGGGGTCGGATCCGATGATGTGCTGGGAATGGCCTTTATGACATTTTTTAATTCCACAAAACCAGTGCTATTCCCAGATATTACCTATTCTTTCTATCCGGTGTGGGCAGATTTGTTCCGGATTCCATATGAAACCAGGCCTCTGGATGAAGAGTTCCGGATTCGGACAGAAGACTATTTTACAGAAAACGGCGGTATTGTAATCCCAAATCCCAATGCGCCTACAGGACTTCTGATGCCATTGGATGCGGTAGAGCGGATTGCAGCGGCAAATCCGGACTCCGTTGTCATCATAGACGAGGCATACATTGATTTTGGAGGAACATCTGCAGTGCCACTGATTGACAAGTATGACAATTTGCTGGTGGTTCAGACCTTCAGCAAGTCCCGTTCCTTGGCAGGTATGAGAATCGGCTTTGCTCTGGGGCAGCCGGAACTGATTCGGGCAATGTCGGATGTAAAGTATTCCTACAACTCGTATACCATGAATCTGACTGCCCAGATTGCAGGTGCAAAGGCAGTGGAAGAGGAAGCGTATTTCCAGGAAACAGTTGAAAAAATCATCCGCACCAGAGAAGAAGCGAAACTGCGTCTTGCAGAACTGGGATTTACCTTTCCGGATTCCCAGGCTAATTTTATTTTTGCATCCCACAAGACAAAACCGGCCCAGGAAATTTTTCAAGCGCTGAAAGAAGCCAACATTTTTGTCCGGTATTTCCCGCAGGAACGAATTGACAATTATCTGCGGATTACAGTGGGGACGGATGAAGAAATGGAACAATTATTTTCGTTTTTGAAACAATACCTGGCATTAGAGTAAAAGCGGGTGATAAGAATGAGTAATGGGGAAAATAAAACAGCAGTTCACTATACGAGGGTACTGTTAAATATTTTGATTCCAGCCGGAGGAACCCTTCTGGTCTGTATCGTTCTGCCTAAATTTCTCCGGTTCTTTATGCCGTTTGTAGTAGGCTGGATTATTGCAATGATTGCCAATCCACTGGTTCGATTTCTGGAAAGCCGGCTGAAGGTGGTGCGCAAGCATGGGTCTGTGCTGGTTGTGATTACGGTTTTAGCATTAATTATCGGCGCCCTTTATCTGCTTCTCAGCAAGCTTCTGTCTGAGGCGTCAGGACTTTTGCAGTCTCTTCCTCAGTTGTGGGAAACGTTCCAGACAGAGGTGCGCAACATAGGAAGGCAGTTAGATAACCTGTTTGCCTTCCTTCCGGATCAACTGGGAGTTCAGATGAGGGCGGCGGCCGATAATCTGGATTCTTATATTGGGGTGCTTCTCCAGAATGTGGCGACTCCTACTGTAGAGGCGGCGGGAAGTGTGGCGAAAAGCCTTCCCAGTATCCTGGTCAATACGGTGGTAATTATTTTGTCGTCCTATTTTTTCATTGCAGAACGGGATACTATTTTAAACTTGTGGAAACAATATATGCCGGAAAACAGCAAAAAGCATATGAGCTATATGCGGCGGGATGCAATCCGTCTGATAGGTGGTTATTTTATGGCTCAGTTCCGCATTATGTTTGTGGTAGCTGCGATTCTGACAGTGGGATTTTTAGTGCTTCAGGTTCCGTACAGCTTTTTATTGGCCCTGCTGATTTCCCTGCTGGATTTTCTTCCGGTTTTCGGTACTGGAACGGTGCTGATTCCCTGGGGAGTAATTAAGCTTTTGTCGGGAGAATACTATATGGCAGGCGGTCTGATTCTTCTGTATATCCTGAGCCAGTTTATCCGTCAGGCGATTCAGCCTAAAATTGTAGGCGATTCCATGGGACTGCCGCCGTTAATGACTTTGGTGTTTCTGTACATTGGGTTTAAAGTGAGCGGTCTGGGAGGCATGATTTTAGCAGTTCCGGTTGGCCTGGTGTTTTTAAATCTGTATAAATATGGAATTTATGATTCCATGATTGACAATCTGAAGATTTTTGTCCATGATATAGAGGAGTTTAGAAAGAAACGAGAGGAAGACCAGACAAATGGAGAATAATTTAGATACCGATCAGATAAAGGAGCTGGTATGGCGGCTGGCATTTCCGTCCATGCTGGCTCAATTTGTCAGCGTATTTTACAGTATCGTAGACCGAATGTATATTGGAAATATTGCAGAAATTGGCGACATCGCCTTAGCTGGAGTCGGAGTCTGCGGCCCGATTGTTACCATGATTTCTTCTGTCGCATTCTGGGTGGGCATCGGCGGTTCGCCTTTGCTGAGCATCCGGCTTGGACAGAAAAATGAGAAAAAGGCAAAAGAGATTCTGGCCAACTGCTTTTTATTATTAAGTGTGATGTCTGTCATCATCACAATTTTATCCCTGGCATTAAAAAATAATCTGTTGATCTGGTTTGGAGCCAGTGAGACCGTATTTCCTTATGCAGATGAATACATAACCGTGTATTTAATGGGAACCGTATTTGCACTTTTGTCTACGGGCATGAACCAGTTTATCATCTGTCAGGGATTTGCAAAAGTGGGAATGAAGTCCGTTTTGTTAGGTGCGGTACTGAATATTCTCCTGGATCCGGTCTTTATTTTTGTACTGGATATGGGAGTAGCCGGAGCTGCTGTGGCAACAGTGATTTCCCAGGTAGCGTCCTGTGTTTACGTTCTGCGCTTTTTATTCAGCGATCGTCCAATGATTAAGATTACATTTGGCGGTTATGATTTAAAAGTAATGGGACAAGTTCTGTTACTGGGTTTAACGCCGTTTTTAATTATTGCCTTTGATAATATTCTGATTATTTCCTTAAATGCCACGATTCAGAAGTACGGCGGAGCCGGACGTGGAGATATGCTTTTGACCTGCAATACCATTTTACAGAGTTTTATGCTGATTGTAACTATGCCTCTTTCCGGTATTACCGGAGGAACCCAGACGATTCTGGGATATAATTACGGTGCAAAAAGGCCGGATCGAATCAAAAAAGCGCAGAAGCATATTCTGATTCTGGCGCTGGCGTTTACGTCTATCATGTTTGTCATTGCGCAGCTGCTTCCTCAGTATTTTACCATGATTTTTACCAGGGATCCGGAGTACATACAGATGACAGTAAGAGCTATCCGGATTTACTCCCTGATGATCATTCCCCTGGCGGTTCAGTACACCATTGTAGATGGA
The DNA here is from genome assembly GCA_905215625.1 of uncultured bacterium. Taxonomy (GTDB): domain Bacteria; phylum Bacillota; class Clostridia; order Lachnospirales; family Lachnospiraceae; genus UMGS1370. The sequence continues at coordinate 87,570 of CAJMQQ010000001.1, read as the reverse complement.
TTTACCGGTATGGGAATTGCAAAAGTAGCCATTTCCCTGTCCACGTTCCGGAAACTGATTTATTTTGCAGGAGTATTTTTGATTCCGGTATGGTTTGACATTACCAATGTATTTTATACAGAGCCGATTTCCGATTTGATTTCGGCAATGGTTTCCGCGGTGGTATACATCCGGTTAATTGGCAAAATAGAAGACGGAACATTATAGGGAAATTCTTACGATTTATGGAAACATATTGATAGCATATCCGGAAACATGATAAAATGAAAAATGAAAAACAGATACCAAAAGATCCAACCCTAAAAAAGGGATGGAAAGAAATTGCTGCAGCAGTTGGTTTTGGCAGCGCAGCGGCGCTGATATGTGGGACGGCCTCCTTTTATATTGTAAAAGCCCAGTATTATGAGGAGCATTTTTTCCCAAATACGGAAGTAAACGGCGTTTTAGTAGAGGGACTTACCCCAAAAGAAGCGGCTGTCCGGATTTTGGCAGGATTGTCTGAGTATGAGCTGACGGTACAGAGCCGGAGCGGAGACGAGGTCATCCGGGGCAGTGAAATCGGGTTGCAGGCAGAATTCACAGATGAGTTAAAAACGATTATAAGAGAACAAAATCCGTATGGATGGGGAAAAGGGCTGATAAGCCCCAAAACTTACCGCATTTCGGCAGATCCGTTTTTTGAAGAAGAGCGTTTGAAAAAGAGGATCCAAGAGCTGGCCTGTTTTCGCGGGGGCTTGGAAGCCGGACCGGAAAACGCCAGAATTTCAGAATATATCCCTGGAACAGGGTATGAAATCATTCCGGAAGTACAAGGGCAGAGGCTGGATGACAGAAAGGGTTACCAGGCTGTTGAAACAGCCGTAAAGAAGCTGGAACCAACGGTAGATTTAGATGCAGCCGGATGTTATCTGGCTCCGGAGATTCTGTCGGACAATGTCCTGCTTGGGCAGCGCTGCGCAGAGAAAAACAGCATGATTCAGACTACAGTTGTTTACCAGTTTGGAGAAAATCAGGAGATACTGGATGGGGAGATTACCCATCAGTGGATACAGACGGGGGAGGATGGATCCTTTTACTGGGATGAACAGATGATTTCTCAGTATGTATCAGATCTGGCTTCCAGATACAATACTTCCGGTACGAGTCGATATTTCCAGACCAGTTACGGCCCTACAGTAAAGGTAAGCGGCCCTTATGGCTGGAAAATCAACGAAAAAGAAGAGACGGCCCAGCTTGCGAAGATTTTGGAAACAGGGGAAAGCCAGACCAGGGAGCCGGTATATGCAAAGAAAGGCGCTTCTTACAGCGGAGCAGACTATGGAAATACGTATGCGGAAGTCAACCTGACTGCCCAGCACCTATTCTTTTATCAGGATGGGAAAAAGGTATTGGAATCCGATTTTGTTTCCGGAAATGTAAGAAAAAACCATACAACGCCGCCGGGAATTTTTGGACTGTCCTATAAGCAGAAGGACGCAGTGCTGAAAGGCGAAGGATATGCCAGTCCGGTAGACTTCTGGATGCCGTTTAATGGCGGCATCGGTTTTCACGATGCATCATGGCGTTCCAGTTTCGGCGGAACCATTTATAAAACCAATGGCTCTCACGGATGTATCAATATGCCTTATGCCAGGGCAAAAGAACTGTATAATCTGGTATATCCCAATGTTCCGGTGATCTGTTATAATTTGGAGGGAACCGAAAGCAAAAAAACGTCAGGAAGTTCTGGAACAGGAGCAAGTGCCAAAAAACCTGCCCAGCCTCCGGCTTCTTCACAGGCAGCGCCCACGGTTCTCCCTCAGGTTCCTGAGACCTCTGGAAGCCAGGAGATGGCGCCAGTTTCCCCAACGATTCCAGCGCCGGAAACTGGGACAGATAATCCGGTTATTACGCCAGCAAATCCGCCAAAAGAGACTCTGGCAGAAACGCCGGCTCCGGGTCAGACTTTGCCGGCAGCGCCTTCTGTATCGACAGGTCAGGGCGATGGGCCGGTTATTATACCAGTAGAAGAAAGCGGAGAACTCCAGCCATAAAAATTAGAGAAGAGATCATGAGAAAAGGAAAGACAAGCCAATGACGATAAGAAAGCGAATCAGCAGAATATGGATCGTATCCTGTATACTTTCCCTGATGATAGGAAACACAGCGTTTGCTGCGCCGGCGTGGACCGATGACTCCAATGTCATATTGGAATCCGAAGCAGGGATTGTAATGGATGCCCAGTCAGGAGCTGTAATATATGGAAAAAATAGTAAAGAGCAGTATTATCCAGCCAGTATTACGAAGATCATGACAGCTCTTCTGGTGCTGGAAAACTGCTCGTTAGATGAGATGGTCACATTTTCCAGAGATGCAGTATACAACGTAGAATCCGGAAGTACCAACGCAGGGATTGACGAAGGAGAGCAGATGACCGTAGAGGACTGCCTTTACGCCATGATGTTAAAATCTGCCAATGAAGCTGCCAATGCATTAGCCGAGCACGTATCCGGAAGCAGGGAAGCGTTTGCAGAACTGATGACCAGACGGGCAAAGGAACTGGGGTGTGAAAATACCAGTTTTAAAAATCCAAGCGGTTTAAACGATCCGGAGCATTATACCACTGCAAGGGACTTTGCCCTGGTTGTCCAGGCTGCATGGGAAATGGAAGAGTTCCAGAAAATAGAATCCCAGTTGTCTTATAAACTTCCGCCGACAGCCAATGACCCGGATGGGCTTACCGTCCGCCAGGAACACAAGATGATGCTGGAAGACTGGAGCCAGTATTACGATCCAGATGTAAAAGGAGGAAAGACCGGTTATACAACGCTTGCCGGAAACACTCTGGCTACTGTTGCAGAGAGGGACGGAAGAACCTTAATCGTAGTGATTTTAAAGGGAAGCAAACCAGATCATTACACCACCTATACAGATACCAGACAGCTTCTGGACTATGGATTTGAAGGATTTGCCAACTTTTATCCAGCTGAGGAAGAAACGGATCTGGCCAGTCTGACAGAAAAAATCAAAAGCGCAGGGGTAACGCTGGAAGAAGGAGTTTTGCCGGTTGTAGATGAAGCAGGAGCCATTACCGTACCTGCAGGCGCGGCATTTACCGATGCTGCCGCATCCATTTCCACAGAACTTTCAGAAGAAGCGCCGGAAGGAGCAATCGCCCGTCTGGATTATACCTATGAAGGACGTCCGGTGGGAAGTGCATACGTGAAGACAAAGCAGACAGCAGTCCAGCCGGTTCCGGAAGAAACAGGGGTGCCTAAGGAAGAAGAAACTTCCGGGCAGGCAAAGACCGTGCTCCCGGTCTGGCTGATCTTTGTAGTGGCAGGATGTTTGCTTGCAGCAGCGGCTGTGGGACTGATCATCTGGTTCCGGATTCAGCAGGCAAAAAAAGAGGCCCTGGCAAGACAGGAGAGAATCAGGGAGCGCAGACGCAGACTCCAGGAATCCGGAGTTTCCATGGAAGAATTTGATCAGCTGCTGAAAGAGCGGCAGGAAAAAAAGAAAAAAGAAAAAGGATAATGAAATATGAGGCAGGAAACGTATCATACCTCAAAGAGAACACCTACCGGTTTGGAATACGCCAGAAAAAGACAGGTTCAGATTCACAGGGAGGGAGGATACGATTCCAGGGAAAACAGAAGGAGGAAACGACCAAAGGGAAGAAAAAACCAGAAGGCAGCGTACCTCTTTCTTGTTATTCTGGCCATTGCCGCGGCATTTTCAGTGGGAAGCTTTATCCAGGCGTATGGCACCTTAATAAAAGGAAATCACAGTCGGGAACTTTCTGGAAAAGAACTGGAAAATCCTTTGACTGCCGGCCAGGACAGCAGGAGGGAAAACTGGACAATAGCCGTATTTGGAGTGGATTCTGCTGACGGCAGTCTGGGAAAAGGCGCTAATGCAGACACCATCCTGCTTTGCAGCCTGAACCAGAAGACCGGAGCCATCCGGATGGCGTCCGTTTATCGGGACACCTGCATGAAAGTAGGAGAAAACGGCCCTTACCGGAAGGTTAATGAAGCTTATGCCAGGGGCGGAGCCGGCCAGGCAGTCCAGGCTCTTAATGAAAATCTGGATCTGGAAATTGATGATTACGTAGCTGTGAACTGGAAAGCGGCTGCAGACGCCATCAATCTGCTGGGAGGAATCGAAGTCGATGTAAGCCAGGCAGAATTTGAATATATCAATTCCTATATTACCAGTACGGTAGAAGGAACCGGAGTGGGATCTCACCAGTTAAAGGCTGCAGGCCCCAATCATTTAGATGGAATCCAGGCAGTCGCTTATGCAAGGCTCCGAAAAATGGATACGGATTTCCAGAGAACCAAAAGGCAGAGAAATGTGCTGCAGAAGGTTCTGGAAAAGGGGAAAACAGCCGATCTTGCCACCCTTACCAATCTGGCAAAAGGAGTGCTGCCCCAGTTGTCTACCAGTCTGGAACTGGGCGATTTGATTCCAATAGCAGTTAATTTGAAAAATTATCATTTTGAAGCAGCAGAAGGCTTTCCCTTTAATTTGGAAACCAGAAGACTCAAAGAAAAAGGAGTCTCCATTGATTATGTATTTCCAATGGATTTGGAGAGCAATGTTGTGGAACTCCACAGATTTTTATATGGAAATACCCAATATCAGGTTTCCGGACAGGTAAAAGAGATTAGCCGGAACATTGAAAATAAAAGAAAAGCACCATAAAGGAGGATTCAATTATGTTAGAAGCAGGAAAAAAAGCGCCGGAGTTTTGTCTGCCCGATCAGGATGGAAACCAGGTGAATTTATCAGATTTCAGGGGAAAACGGGTAATTTTATATTTTTACCCAAAAGATAACACGCCAGGCTGTACTGCCCAGGCCTGCGGATTTGGAGAACTGTATCCTCAGTTCCAGGAAAAGGGAGCGGTTGTGCTGGGAGTCAGCAAAGACAGTGTAGCTTCCCATAAGAAATTCCAGGAAAAGTACGGACTTCCGTTTACCCTGCTTTCCGATCCGGAGCTTCAGGTAATCCAGGCTTATGATGTGTGGCAGGAGAAAAATATGTATGGAAAAAAGACCATGGGGGTAGTCCGCACCACGTATCTGATTGATGAAGAAGGCATGATAAAAGAAGCCTTTGGAAAGGTAAAAGCAAAAGAAAATCCGGCAAAGATGCTGGAGGTTTTGTAACCGCCTATGAAGATTATCATTTCACCTGCAAAGAAAATGAAAGAACAAAACGACTTTTTTCTGCCGGAAGCCTTGCCGGGATTTCTGGAAAAAAGCAAGGTTCTTTTAGCTGCCCTGAAAAGTCTGACTTATGAGGAAGCAAAGCAGGTCTGGCAGTGCAATGACAAACTGGCAAAGCTGAATTATGAACGGGTCCAGGAGATGAATCTGGTACAGGAAGAACCCCGTGCTGCATTAACGCCGGCCCTTATGGCTTATGAGGGAATCCAATACCAGTATATGTCCCCCATGACCTTTGAACAGGCGTCATGGGAATATGTCCGGAAAAACCTCCGGATCCTGTCTGGATTTTACGGGATTCTGTCCCCTTTAGACGGGATTATGCCTTACCGCCTGGAAATGCAGGCAAAGCTTTCCGTGAATGGATGTGCAGATCTGTATCAATTCTGGGGAAGGCAGCTGTATGACAGCCTGATTTCAGAAGAACCAGAAGAGGCGGTAATTTTAAATCTGGCGTCTAAGGAATATTCCAGATGTATCGAGACCTATCTTGCCCCTCCGGTTCGGATGATTACCTGTGTCTTTGGGGAAAAGGCCAATGGAAAAGTCCGTCAGAAAGCAACGATGGCGAAAATGGCAAGAGGGGAAATGGTCCGTTTCCTGGCGGAACATCACATCGGACAGCCAGAAGGAGTAAAAGAGTTTAAAGGACTTGGATTTTCCTATTCACAGGCAGACTCAGACGAGCAGGCAGGAATCTATACGTTTATTAGAGAAGAAGGATCGTCATGTACATAGCAGATTTACATATTCATTCCAGATATTCCAGAGCGACCAGTAAAGAAGGGACGCCAGAGCATCTGGATCTCTGGGCGAGAAAAAAAGGCATTCAGATTGTGGGAACCGGAGATTTTACCCATCCAGCATGGCGGAAAGAACTGGAAGAAAAGCTGATTCCGGAAGGAAACGGATTTTACCGTCTGAAAGAAGAATACGCAGTGAAGGATCAGACCGCAGGGGCAAAAGAGGTGCACTTTGCAGTCAGCGGAGAGATTAGTTCCATTTATAAAAAAGATGGCAAGGTGCGGAAGGTACATAGCCTGATTCTTCTGCCAAGCCTGGAAGACGCAGAAAAAGTGTCTGCAAAATTAGAGACCATTGGAAATATCCATTCAGACGGACGCCCGATTTTAGGCCTGGACTGCCATGATCTTCTGGAAATTCTGCTGGAACTGTCGCCTCAGTCCATTTATATTCCGGCTCATATCTGGACGCCTCATTTTTCTTTGTTTGGAGCATTTTCCGGATTTGATACGGTAGAAGAGTGCTTTGGAGATCTGACCCCGTACATTCACGCAATGGAGACCGGTCTGTCCTCGGATCCACCGATGAACTGGAGACTGTCCATGCTGGACTCTTATCAGCTGGTATCCAATTCAGACGCCCATTCTCCGGCAAAGCTGGGAAGGGAAGCCAATCTCCTTCAGATTCCCATGAGTTATGACGGGCTTTACCAGGCAATTCAGACCGGAGACGGCTTAGAAGGAACCATTGAATTTTTCCCGGAAGAGGGAAAATACCACATGGACGGACACCGGAAATGCCATTTGTGCCTGACGCCCTCACAGACGGCAAAATATGGGGGAAAATGTCCGGTGTGCGGGAAAAAGATAACCATTGGAGTAGCGAATCGGGCCGAACAACTCTCCGACCGGGCAGAAGGTTTTGTAAGGCCGGGAGCAAAGCCCTTTGAAAGCCTGGTGCCTCTTGGGGAAGTCATCGCCTCTTGTACCGGGCGATCGTCTGCCAGTGTAAAAGTACAGCAGCAATACGAAGAACTGTTAAAAACCTTAGGCCCTGAGTTTGTGATTTTACGGGAAACGCCGCTTGCTGAGATTGAAGAAACGGCAGGGCGGCGCATAGCAGAGGGAATCCGCCGCCTCAGAGAAGGATGTGTAGAAAAAATACCGGGCTTTGATGGAGAATACGGAACCATCCGTCTGTTTTCGCCGGAAGAATTAAGCGGGACAGAAGGACAAATGGATTTATTTGCTTCTTTTGGAATCGAAAAAAAGGCCGCAGAACAAAAAGACGCAGGACAGAAAGAATGGCCGGATCCGGCGCAGTTAAAAGACCAGGAAGAGACTGGAAGGGCGCCGGAAGTTTTAGAAAAGACAGACGATTTACTTCCCAATTCCTTCCAGAAGGAAGCCATAGAAACGCCTGGAAGGGCAGTTGCAGTTTTTGCTGGCCCTGGAACTGGAAAGACCAGGACAATGGTTTTAAGGATTCTCTGGCTTTTGCAGAACCGGAAGGGAAAACCGTCGGAGATTACAGCCGTTACATTTACCAACAAAGCGGCGTCAGAGATGAGGGAACGTCTGAAAAAAGAACTGGGAAGCAGCAGAAGCCTGAACAAAATGCAGATTGGAACCTTTCATTCCATCTGCCTGAATGGATTAAAAGAACGGTTCGGGACGTGTCTCATTGCAGATCCCAGAACCCAGCTTCTTTTAGCAAAGGAGACAGTCAGCCAGTTTGGACTGTCCTGCCGTCCGGAACAGTTTTTAAGAGAGGTGTCCAGGCATAAAAATGGATGGTGGGAAGGACAGACTCCGGAAACGCTGTTTGAGGGCAGACCAGAGGCAGCAGATTATTATCAGAAGCTGCTGAAGGAAAAAGGCCTGTTTGACTATGATGATTTGCTTATAGAAACTCTGAAGCTTTTAGAAGCAGGGGAAGAATTTTGCAGTAAACAGTTTTCCTATCTCTTTGTCGATGAATATCAGGATGTCAGCCCGCTCCAGTTTAAGCTGCTTCTGAAGTGGAACCAGAAGGGAAGAGAACTGTTTGTAATCGGCGATCCCGATCAGTCCATTTATGGATTTAGGGGAGCGGATGCCAACTGTTTCGGGAACCTGGAAAAACAGTTTCCTGACATGGTGAAAATCCGCCTGGAAGACAACTATCGCTCTGCTCCGGCCATTGTCCAGTCTGCCGCTGCATTGATTTCACACAATCATGGCTCCCCCAGAACCTGGACTGCCCATCAGAATGGGGAACAGCGCATACGCATCGTTGAGACGGAAGGGGATTTTTCTGAGGCAGTCTTTATTGCAAAGGAAATCAACCGGATGACAGGAGGCATTGATATGCTGGATGCAGCAGAAAATGCCAGAACCAGAGATGGGATGCGGGTCCGGAGTTTTGGGGAGATTGCGGTGCTTTATCGGACCAGGCATCAGAGTGCCGTTCTGGAAAAATGTCTGCAAAAAGAAGGAATCCCCTATACCATAGCCGGACAGGATGAGTTTTTATCCGATCCGGCAGTGCAGGGCGCTCTGGCCTTTTTCCGCTATGCACAGAATCCGGAAGATTTGCAGGCAGCAGAAACGTGCAGCAGCCTGCTCTGGGAACTGGAAGGAGATCAACTTGCAGAAAGTGTACAGAAACAGGCCCTGGAGGTAATGCTTCCTAAAATAAAGCGGAAGAGTCCGGCAAAAATGCTGGATGTGTGGATGGAAGAATTTGGAAGCAAATCTCACATGGAAGCGCTGAAACAGCTGCGTTCCGCAGCCCTATTTTATAAAACCATGCCGGAATTCCTGGACGCTATGACGTTAACGGAAGAAGGGGACATTAGAAGGTGCAAAGAAAAGACGTATGTATCCGATGCCGTAAGCCTGATGACGCTTCACGCCTCCAAAGGCCTGGAATTTCCATCTGTGCTGATCTGCGGTGTCAATGAAGGAAAAATTCCGCTGGAGACAGAGAAACATATAGCCGACAGGGAAGAGGAACGGCGTCTGTTCTTTGTAGGAATGACGAGGGCAAAAGAAGAACTGATTCTGACCTATTCCGGCAGGCCGTCTCCATTTTTACAGGAGATTCCAGAATCGTTTTGCTGCGTTGAAAAAGCAGGAAAACCGGTAAAAGAAGACAAAGTTCATCAGATGAGTCTGTTCGAATTTTTGTAGAAACTTCCAGTATTAAAAAATAAATAAAAATCTGCTGTTGGAACTTCCGTTTTTGTGTTATAATAATAATTACTGGATTTAAATTATTGATAAAAGGAGGAATTCTTATGCCAATGCAAATGGGTTTTCGCTGGTATGGAGAAGGCAATGACAAGATCAAGCTTTCTGACATCAAACAAATCCCTGGAGTAACCAGCATTGTCTGGGCATTACACAACAAGATGCCAGGTGAAGTATGGGAAGTAGATGAAATTGCAGAAGTGCAGAAGCAGCTGGAACCATACGGATTTAATATGGATGTAGTTGAGTCTGTAAATGTGCATGATGACATTAAGATTGGTCTGCCGACCCGTGATAAGTACATTGAAAATTATATTCAGACAATTCGCAATCTTGCGAAATTTGGAGTAAAAGTAATCTGTTACAATTTTATGCCGATTTTTGACTGGACTCGTACCGATTTATTCCATCCGGTAGGAGACGGCTCAACTGCTTTATATTATGAGGCAAGCCGTATCCATGACGATCCAAAGGAAATGGCAGATTATATTTTAAACAATTTAAATGGTCTGACCTTCCCAGGATGGGAGCCGGAGCGTATGGCAAAGCTGGACGAGCTGTTTGCTGCTTATAAGCCGGTAACAAAAGAAAAATTGTGGGAGAATCTGAAATATTTCCTGGAGGCATTAATGCCAGTCTGCCATGAAACCGACATCCGGATGGCAATTCATATGGACGATCCGCCGTGGGATATTTTTGGTCTGCCGCGTCTATTGACCTGTTCTGAGAACATTGACCGGTTCTTGTCAATGGTAGACGATCCTTATAACTGTCTGACCCTGTGCTCCGGCAGTTTAAATGCAGATCCGAAGAACAACGTTGCTTCGATTATCCGTAAGCACTGCGACCGCATTGCATTTGCTCATATCCGCAATGTAAAGCATTTTGAAAACGGAGACTTCTCAGAGGCAAGCCATCGTGACTGCGATGGAGATACCGGAATTTTGGATATTCTGAAAGCATACCATGACTGTGGATTTGAAGGCTATATCCGTCCGGATCATGGACGTCATCTGTGGGATGAAGGTCCTGGCAATGTACGTCCAGGTTACGGTTTATACGATCGTGCACTTGGAATCATGTATATGCTGGGTGTCTGGGATATGCTGGATAAACTGGATGCTGAAAAGTAATCAGATCAGCTGAGAACACAAAAAATCGCTGTAAATAGATGAGTCCATCATCTGTTCTGCAGCGGTTTTTTTGGATAATAAGATATAAATGAAAAGGATTACAATGTAAGAATGGAAAAAACACAAAAGACAGCCCTTTTTGAACAGACACCGATTCCGAAGGCGGTGATGCAGCTTTGCATTCCCACGATTTTAAGTTCTCTAGTCATGGTGTTGTACAACCTGGCAGACACCTATTTTGTAGGAATGTTAAACGATCCGGTACAAAATGCGTCGGTAACCCTGGCAGCGCCGATGCTTCTGGCTTTTAATGCGGTTACCAATCTATTTGGAGTCGGAAGTTCCAGTATGATGAGCAGGGCTCTGGGACGGAAAGACTACGATATGGTGAAAAAAAGCGCTGCATTTGGATTTTACTGTACCTTGTTCTGCGGAATTTTATTTTCTCTGGGATATACGATTTTAAAGCAGCCGGCCATGGCGGTTTTAGGGGCAACCGATTTGACGGAAGAGGCCACTGCAGGTTATCTGATGTGGACGGTCAGCTGGGGTACGGTTCCGGCTATGCTCAATGTGGTAATGGCCTATATGGTCCGTTCAGAAGGAGAAGCCCTTCATGCCAGCATCGGAACTATGAGCGGCTGTCTGTTAAACATGATTCTGGACCCGGTTTTCATTTTGCCCTGGGGACTTAATATGGGAGCAGCTGGCGCTGGATGCGCTACCTTTTTATCCAACTGTGCGGCTTGTATGTATTTCTTTGTACTGCTTATCGTGAAGAGAAAACGCACATTTGTCTGCATCAATCCCAGGATGTTCCGTTTCAAAACGCAGATTGTTTTGGGCATATGTGGAGTAGGGATTCCGTCTTCAATCCAGAATTTATTAAACGTAACCGGAATGACGATTTTAAACAACTTTACTGCTGTATATGGAGCAGACGCAGTAGCGGCAATGGGCATCACCCAGAAAGTCAACATGGTTCCTCTGTATGTCGCAATGGGAATGTCCCAGGGAATTATGCCTCTTATCAGTTATACCTATGCCAGTGGCAATTATAAACGGATGAAGGGCAGTCTGAAGTTTGCTTTGAAGGTATCGCTTGGATTTATCACAACAGCGGCAGGCCTTTATTTTGTCGGTGCAGGAACCATTACCCGTATGTTTATGGACAATGAAACCATTGTGGCATACGGTACCAGATTCCTTCGGGGATTCTGTCTGGGACTTCCATTTTTGTGCATGGATTTTATGTCTGTCGGTGTGTTCCAGGCAACTGGAATGGGAAAAGAAGCTCTGCTTTTTGCAATTATGCGGAAGATTTTATTAGAAATTCCAGCGCTGTATCTTTTAAACTATTTATTCCCGCTGTATGGTCTGGCTTATGCCCAGTTTGCAGCAGAGGCAGTTTTAGCCGCAGCGGCAGTTGTGGTATTGGCAAAACTGTTTAGACGGTTGGAGCTTCCAAAGACAAAGGAGAGAGAAGAAGCGTGCGACGACTAAATGATCCAGAATCTGCAGCAGTCCTGTTCCGGGAATACAAGGATTCTATGGTAGAGTCCTGTCTGGAAAAAACTATGGGGGAAGTGTTTGCAGACAAACCCAATTCCCCGCAGACAGCAGCAGCGTGCCTGGGAGAATTTTGTTTCCTGGCAGGAAAGGCAGACAGGAAATTTTTAGAAGAATTGAGAAACAATCATTCCCAGATAGGGATTCTGGTTCCCAATGGAGAAGACTGGTCTGGGGTAATTGAACAGACTTATGGCAGTCAGGCAGAGCGGATTACCCGATATGCCTTTTTGAAAGAAGAGCACGTCTGGGATCTGGATTATCTGGAAAAGCTTACCCAAAGCCTGCCGGAGGGATTTGAGCTGAGATCGATGGATGAAGAGATTTACCAGTATGCCAGAAGCCACGAGTGGGCCAGGGACTGGGTGTCCCAGTTTCCATCGTATGAAGAATTTGCGGAAAAAAGTCTGGGCATAGCTATAATAAAAGACGGAACCCCGGTGTCAGGAGCTGCTGCCTACTGCATCAGCCGGAAGGGAATTGAAATCCAGATTGACACCCTGCCGGAATTTCAGAGAAAGGGACTGGCTTTATCCTGCGGGGCAAAGCTGATTCTGGAGTGCGAAAAAAGGGGACTGTATCCTAGTTGGGACGCCCATAATCCAGCTTCCGCAGCGCTGGCAAAAAAGCTTGGATACCACATGGAGAAGGAATATCCGGCTTATGTGGTTTTTGACGTTTGTGCAAAAAAATAAAGTGGAGGATGAAAGATGCGTATTTTGCATACAGCAGACTGGCATCTGGGAAAATCATTGGAAGGGAGAAGCCGGCTGGATGAACAAAGCCGGTTTCTTTCTGATTTTACACAGATTGCAAAAGAAGAACAGGCTGATTTGGTGATTATTGCCGGAGATGTATATGACAGTTATAATCCGCCTGCAGAAGCAGAAAAACTATTTTACCGGACATTAAAGCAGATAACCGAAGGGGGGAAAAGGCTGGTGCTGGTAATTGCAGGCAACCATGACAGTCCAGAGCGCTTGTCTGCGGCCGGACCTCTGGCTATGGAGCATGGGATTCTGATGGCGGGCCTGCCTGTAAGCGTGATTCCAGCAGGGGCGTATGGCCGTCATCAGGTCATAGATTCCGGAGAAGGCTATGTGGAAATAGAAGTAAACGGAGAACGGGCAGTGATTCTCCTGCTTCCCTATCCTAGCGAAAAGCGGCTGAATGACGTGATTTACCAGGAAATGGACGAAGAAGAGAAACGGGCGTTTTCCTATGGAGAGAGAATTGGACGTTTTTTTTCTGCTTTGGAGGGAAAATACAGGGAGGATACCATTAATCTGGCCGTCGCCCATTTATTTGCCATGGATGCGTCAGCAGGCGGATCGGAACGGGGAATCAGCCTGGGCGGCTCCTATGTAGCAGATGGAAGCTGTCTGCCCCAAAAGGCCCAGTATATTGCTTTAGGTCATATCCATAAGCCTCAGCAGGTCCCCCATACCAATGGAAGGGCGTTTTACAGCGGGGCGCCGATGGCCTATCACCGGAACGAAGCAGGCGCCAGGCGGCAGTGTATTCTGATTGAGATTCATGCGGGAATGCCGTTTGTAAAAAAAGAAATTCCTCTTACGGTATATAAGTCTATCCAGATCTGGCGTGCAGAAAGCGTGGAACAAGCCATTGGAATGTGTACGGAGCATGGCATGGAAGACTCCTGGGTGTATCTGGAAATTGAAACAGAACGGGGATATATCCGGCAGGATGAAATCCGGACGATGAAGTCTTTAAAAGAAGATTTGCTGGAAATCCGTCCCATTCCAGTGGGAAAGGCAGGAGAAAAACAGCCTGCGGACGCTATGAAAGAGAAAGACTTAAAAGAACTTTTTACAGAATATTACCGTGGAAAAAACGGCGGGGCAGATCCGGATGAAGAACTGTTAGATCTGCTCTTAGAATTGAGCCAGAAGCCGGAAGGAGGGAAAACGTGAAGCCGTTAAAACTGACAATTAAAGGATTAAACAGCTTTGTAGAAGCCCAGACCATTGACTTTGAAGAACTGTCCTCCAAAGGGATTTTTGGGATTTTCGGCCCGACAGGAAGCGGTAAATCTACGATTTTAGACGGAATTACCCTGGCGTTATACGGAGACCTGGCGCGTAAAAGCAACGGATTTGTAAATTCCGGAGAAGAAGTCCGCCAGGCAAACGTTTCTCTGGTCTTTCAGATTTCCAGTCCGAATCCCAGGATATTCCAGGTGGATCGCACGTTTGTAAAAAATAAAGACGCATCAAAGAAACCCATTTCCAAAAGCGTGTTAAAAGAGAATCGGAACGGTCGGATAGAGATTTTAGAAGAAGGGACGTCAGCCGTAAACGAAGCCTGCGAAAAGCTGATAGGATTAAAAAAAGAGGATTTTTTAAGGACTGTCGTTCTTCCACAGGGAAAGTTCTCTGAGTTTTTGATGCTTACAGGAAAAGAGCGGAACGAAATGTTAGAACGTTTGTTCCACCTGGAAGAATACGGAGAACAGCTTTCGGAACGGATAGGGGAAGAAAAAAAGATTCTTAGCCATGAAATCGAAAATTTACGGGGCCGTCTGTCTGGATATGAAGAGATTTCCAAAGAAATCCTGGAGGAAAGAAGGGAAAATAGGACAAAGTGGGAACAGGAATACCAGGCCTTGTCAGAAACTGCAGAGCAGTTGAAACAGGTTCTGGAAGAAAAGCAGGCGCTTAGGAAGCTTTTAGAAGAACAGTCCCTTTATGAACGCCGGCTGAATAAACTTCTGGCAAGGAACAGCCAGGTTTTAGACTGGGAAAACAAACTGGCGCTGGCAGAAGAAATACAGTCTATAAAACCGGTAAAAGAGCTTTGCAGACAGAAAGAACAGGAACTTGGGGCGGCACTTTCTGCTCTTGAAGCTAGAATGCAGGAAGCCAGCCTGGCAGAAGTAAAAAGAGAGTCGGCCGAAAATATTTTAAAGGAAGCAAAACAGGATGAAGCCAGGATACCGGAACTTTTAGACAAAAAGCAGAAAGCCGAACTGGCGCTTCCAAAGAATCTGGAACTGGAGAGGCTATGGCAGGAACAAAACCAACGAAGCGTACAGATGCAGGAACTAAGCCAGGAACTGTCAGAAGTAAAACTGAGGGAATCCACCTGTCTAAAGCAGAAAAGCACAGCGGTCAAAAGACAGAACGATCTTCTGGACAGACAGGAACAGAACAGGGTCAGCACCAGCCTGAGAAAGAACATCCAGGAGGGAGAATTAACAGAGCGGGAACTTCAGAAAAATGGTCAGGAACAAAAAAAGGCAGAGGATTTGCGGGCTGGCCTGATTAAAAAAATAGAGGGACTGGAACAGGAATGGAATCAGATGAAAAAGCAGGAGGAACGGCTGTCAGAAGCAATTGCCGGATGCTGGAAAGATGAGCAGGAACGGATGACAAAGGCACTGAAAAGCACGCTAAAAGAAGGAGAGCCATGTCCGGTCTGCGGTTTCATCTGCCATGATTTGCCCAGCGTTCCCCAGGGGGATGGAAACTGGGAGACGGAAACGAAAGATTCTTCCCGCCAGATAGAACAATTTGAGCAGGAAAAAGAAAGATTACAGAAGGAAATTTCCCGGATTCAGTTGGAATGGTCTGCTGGAAAGGCAAAGCTGGAGACAGCAGAAGACCATCTGAGAGAACTTTCTGATAAGAGAAGAGAATGGACCATCCGGTTAAAGCGGCTGTCAGAAGAAAACCAGGAGAAACGAAAGTTTTCCGGCCTGACGTTTGAAACCATGCAGAAGCAGGTGGAAGACATGGATCGGCAGTCGGAACGCCTTCGTATAGAACTGGAACGAGCAGAACGGGAAACGGGAAACGTTCAGGAAGAGTTGGAAGCGATCAGCCGCAAAACAATGGAATTAGAACTTTGTAAAGCCAGACTTGAGACCAGGCAGGCAGAGACGGAAACAGCCATGCTCCGGCTTCAGGCAGAAATTGTACGGCTGATTGGACAGGAGAAGGGAAGCCAGAAAGAGCTGGATAAGATTTCAGAAGAAATTGAAACCATCCAGAAAGCAGGAAAACAGGCAGAGGCAGAATTTGAAAGAAGAAGACAGGCAGAGACAAAAGCAAAAGAAGCCGTAAAAGTGGCAGAGGCCGGGGCCGTCTATGCAAAAACGGCCTGGGAAGAGGCAAAAAGCCAGCTTCTTCAAGGAATTTCCAATTGTCCCAGACTGAAAGAAGAACTTGCAGGAGCAGACAGTTACATGGAAACAGTTCTGGAAACCTGGGAACTGGAACCAGAAAGGGCAGAACAGTTAAAAGAAGAAATCCGCAGGTACAGAGAGGAAACAGCAGCTCTTTCCAGTCAGTTAGAGGAAAAAAAGAACCAGATACAGGGACAGACGCTGGATGAGACAGAGTGGCAGAAAGTAACAGCGGCAGTTCAGCAGATGGAACGGGATTTGGAAGAAAAGCGGACAGAAGGAATACGCCTTTTAGACAGCGTGGCCCAGGGGCAGCTCCGCTTAAAAGAAAAAGAAAAACTGCTTAGGGAATACGAGAAAAAAGAGCATCGGCAGGCGCTGGTTTCACAGTTGGAAGGTCTGATAAAAGGAAAGCGGTTTGTGGAATATGCGGCAAAGGAAAAACTCCAGTACGTTTCCAGGGAGGCGTCGGTACTCCTTTACCAGCTTTCCTGCGGAACTTATGAATTACAGTGCAATGAGCAGGGATATTTTCAGATTGTAGACTTTAAAAACGGCGGGATCCGGAGGGCAGTCAATACGCTGTCCGGCGGAGAAGTTTTTCTGGCCTCTCTTTCTCTGGCCCTGGCCCTTTCAGCCCAGATCCAGCTAAGCAGCCATGCCTCCCTGGAACTGTTTTTCCTGGATGAGGGATTCGGCACCTTAGACGACAATTTACTGGATGTGGTAATGGAGGCCCTGGAGCATCTGCGCAGCTTAAGCAGCAGGGCCATTGGCCTGATTACCCATGTAGAACGGATCCAGAATCAGATGCCGGTAAAACTTCTGGTAAAACCTGCAGAAAGCGGAGGAAAGGGAAGCAGAACCGAACTGGTGTATTCGTAGGGGTTATGTGGAGCCATTTTTCTGCTGGACCTTTCTTCGGTATTCCCCGGCCGTCATATGGCAGCTTTTCCGGAAACTCTGAGAAAAATAGCTTTGGGAAGCAAAGCCGGAAAGCTGCGCGACTTCAGCAATGCTGTGATCGGTGGTCTCCAGCAGTTCTTTGCTGACCTGGAGACGCCGCTCATTGAGATAGCTGATGGGGGACAGGCCGTAAGCTTTGGTAAAGGCGTGGACAAAATAATATTTATTTAAATGGGCCAGGGAGGCCAGGGAGTCTAAGGTGATAGTGTCCTGGTAATTGGAATCGATGTGCCGCTTGATCCGGGCACATACCCGGTTGGAGCGTTCCGATACTACAACATCAAAGGCCGAATGGGTAATCCTCTTTAGATGGATGGTCAGGATATTCAGCATAGAAATGCAGATTTCCTGATACCCATCTGCCTGATGCTCCATTTCAGAAAGCATGGAATTAAAGTAAAAAAGAAGATTGTCCTTGACTTTGGTACAGTTAAAAATGCTGTATTCTTTTTCTTCCTGGAAGGAGAAGTTTAAGCCTTCCACACCGATAGTAATATAACTTAACGGCTGTTCCGGATTGGAACACTCTGTATGGGCTGTGTTGGGATTGACGATAATCAGGTCATCTTTTTCAATGGGAATTACCTGGTCTTCCACAAGAAAACGGCCGCATCCGGATTTTACATAGAATAGCTCTGTAAAATGATGGGAATGCATAAAACTTGGCCAGTCACCTTCGTCATTGGCAATGGTTACATAGAGAAGACGGATGGAATGGACTGCATTCGGATCCAGGTTTAAAGGATATTTCAGACTGCTCATAAGGGATTCCTCACTTTAGATTTAGAAATATTGTCCCGGTAAAACCGGCAGTTTTGACCGATGTGGCAAAGTGTTAAAGGGTGAAATTTGCATAAAAAACATATATGTAGAAAATATACAAAAAAATAACAAGGATAGAAAGCTGGTTTGATAGAAGTCGACAAAAATTGCGGTTTTCCAGAAAAGATAAATTTCTATTTTGTATAATACCATAGTTCTATAAAAAAGACAATAATTATAAAAAACTAAGCAAAATAAGCGTTGAAAAAAGACGCTTAAAAGGGTAATGTTAGTACAAGAGTTCAAGAAGTCTCTGATTTTAGAAAAAGGAGGAGTTTGTATTATGAAAACCAAGAAAGTACTAAGTCTTACTCTGGCAGCAGTGATGGCAGCCAGCCTTACTGCCTGCGGCGGCGGCAACACAGAAGCTGATACTACTGCTGCCGCCCAGACCGAAGCAGCTACTACAGCAGCAGAAGGGGAAGAAAGCAAGGAAACCGAGGCAGCAGGCGGTTCCATTACCGTAGCAGCAGTAGAGACTGCATATGGTAAGCCAATGTGGGAGTCCGTAGCTAAGGCATTTACAGAGGAAACCGGTATTGAGGTAAATCTGATTGTAGATAAGAAGCTGGAGGACATCATTACCCCGGACATGAAGGCAGGAAATTATCCGGACGTTATCATGCGTGCAGTAGGTTCTGAGCAGGCTCTGACCGAGACTTTCGTAAAGGATAACAACGTAGTAGACCTGACCGATGTATTAGAGATGAACGTTCCTGGTGAAGAAGCAAAGGTTGGCGATAAGATTCTTCCTGGATTTACTGAGAACTCTATTACCAATCCATACGAAGACGGCAAGACTTATCTGATGCCAATGTTCTACGGCCCATGCGGACTGTTCTACAATGCAAACCTGTTCGAGACCAAAGGCTGGGAAGTTCCTGAGACCTGGGATCAGATGTGGGAACTGGGCGATAAGGCAAAGGCAGAAGGAATTGCCCTGTTTACTTACCCAACTACCGGATACTTTGACGCATTCTTCTATGCACTGCTTCATGAGAGCATGGGCAATGAGAAGTTCCAGGAAGCACTTCGTTACGGCGAGGGAATCTGGGATACTCCAGAAGCACAGCAGGCGTTTGATATTGTAGCAAAACTGGCTACTTATACAGAGAGCACCACTCCTGCAAATGCAAATGACAATGACTTCCAGAAGAATCAGCAGTTAATTCTGGATAACAAAGCACTGTTTATGCCAAACGGCAACTGGGTAATCGGCGAGATGGCAGAGGCTCCTCGTGCAGAAGGCTTTGAATGGGGCTTTACCGCACTTCCAGCAATCACTGAAGGCGGAGAAAGAGCTTCTTATACCTTCTTTGAGCAGATCTGGATGCCAAAGGGCGCTGTAAACCAGGATGCAGGCAAGCAGTTCATCGCATTTATGTATTCTGACAAGGCAGCAGAGATCTTTGCAAACGAAGGCGGAGCAGTACAGCCAATCGAAGGTATGTCTGCAAAACTGGACGGCGACGCAGCAATTTACTACAGCATTTATGATACCGGTGCAGTAGCTGTTATGGATGCATTTGCAACAACAGAACCTGTTGAGGGAATTACCATCCGCAGCACCTTCTTTGATCCGGTAAACGCTCTGGTAACTGGCGATAAGACACAGGAAGAGTGGGTTGAGCAGATTAAGAAAGACAGCGACACTCTGAGAGCAAACCTGAAATAAAAAATAACAGTCTGACCTGCGGATAATCTTACAGGCAGGAGAAGGCAGCCGGTAACAGGAAACCAGATACCGGCTGCTTTTTCTCTGAAAATGTGAGAAAACGCTTTAGGAAGAATGGAGATGAGCAGATGCGGAATAGAGGAAAAGGACAGGGCAGGTTTGTATTTTTTTGTCTGGCTCCTGCAGCCATATTGTTTATTATTTTTATGATCATTCCATCATTTGACGTATTCCGGATGTCCCTGTACAAATGGGGCGGATATACGGCAGAAAAACAGTTTGTTGGATTGAAAAACTTTAAAACCCTGTTTCAAAGCGATAAATTTTACCAGTCATTTCAGAATACAATTCTGCTGATTGTAGTCGTTACGATTGTAACGTTTTCCATGGCGCTGATTTTTGCGGCAATTCTCAGCAGAGAGAAAATTAAAGGACAGAACTTTTTCAGAATTGTGTTCTATATCCCGAATATCTTGTCCGTTGTAGTTATCAGTGCGATTTTCTCTGCCATTTACGATCCAAGCCAGGGACTTTTGAACTCTATTTTAAACCTGTTCAGAGGGCCGTCAGGAGCGGAAGATCCAATTTTGTGGCTGGGCAGCCGTAAGCTGGTTATTTATAGTATTGCTATAGCGATGGTATGGCAGGCAATAGGTTATTACATGGTTATGTATATGGCAAGTATGGCCAACGTGCCGGAAAGCCTGTATGAATCTGCCAGCCTGGAAGGCGCGGGAAGAATTACCCAGTTCTTTTCCATTACGCTTCCGTTAATCTGGACCAACATCAGAACTACACTGACGTTCTTTATTATCAGTACCATCAACATGAGTTTCCTATTCGTAAAAGCCATGACCAATGGTAATCCGGATGGCGCGTCCCATGTATTCTTAAGCTATATGTATCAGGAAGCTTATACCAACTCTTCCTATGGATATGGTATGGCCATTGGTACCGTTGTATTTCTCTTCTCCTTTATCCTGGCCGGTATTCTCAATGCGGTCACCAAACGAGAAGAAGTTGAATTTTAAGGGAGGGACGAGAGATGAGCAAAACCCCGAAGGGTGCAATCAAAGAAACATCAAAGTTTGCCAAGGTCCTGATTTATCTGATGTTATCCTTCCTTGCACTGTTAATTATTGTTCCTGTGGCCTGGGTGTTTATGGCCTCTATTAAGGAAAACTCTGAATTTTACAGAAGTCCCTGGGCGCTTCCGGCCGGATTCCACTTCCAGAACTTTGTGGACGCATGGCAGAAGGCGAGCATGGGTTCCTATATGCTGAACTCCATTATTGTAACAGCCCTGGCAATTACGCTTCTGATTGTAATTGCGCTTCCAGCCGCTTATGTACTGGCAAGATTTAAGTTCCGCAGCTCAAAGTTCTGGAACGTTATGTTTATGGCAGGACTGTTTATCAATGTAAACTACATTGTAGTGCCGATCTTTTTAATGCTCAGCAATGGAGATACGTATTTAAGAAAGACCATCGGACATCCGTTCTTCTTAAATAACCTGTTCATCCTGGCAGTTGTATATGCAGCAACGGCGCTTCCGTTTACCATTTATCTGCTTTCCGGTTATTTTAAATCCCTTGCAAGAGATTATGAGGAAGCGGCTTATGTAGATGGAGCAAGTTATTTCAGGACAATGGTCCAGGTTATTCTGCCAATGGCAAAACCCAGCATTGTGACGGTTGTACTCTTTAACTTCCTGGCATTCTGGAATGAATACATTATTTCCATGACCATGCTGACCAAGCCGGAATTAAAAACCCTTCCGGTGGGTCTGATGAATCTGATGGCGGCCCAGCGTTCTGCGGTCCAGTACGGTCAGATGTATGCCGGACTGGTAATCGTTATGCTGCCGACTCTGATTTTGTATATGTGCGTCCAGAAGAAACTGACAGAAGGAATGACCCTGGGCGGTTTGAAGGGATAAGGAGGAGCAGTGATGAACGAGAGTACAAAGAAGATACTTACCGGAATTCTGATAGCAATCGTATTTGTCGTATGTGTGGCGCTGGTTATAGTGGGGCAGCGCAACATTGGTCCGGGAGGGCTGTGCACCATGCTTCTTGGACTGGCAGGACTGATTTTCCTGCTTTGGCTTTACAACAGACAGTATAAGTAAAAAGACATATTTTTAGGAGGGAATGAATTAGATGGAGCAAACGAAAGGACGGGTAACTATTCCCACAGATTTGGATGTAATTCCGCAGACTTTGGAAATTATGGAGCAGTGGGGAGCAGATGCCATCCGGGACTGTGATGGAACGGATTTTCCGGAAGAACTTTGCAATGTAGACGCAAAGATTTATTCCACATATTATACCACCCGAAAAGACAATAAATGGGCGCTGGAGAACCCGGAAGAAATCCAGCAGATGTATGTAATGACCCCATTTTATACAGCCAATGGGGAAGAACTGAAGATTAAGCTGATGAAGGGCCTGTATCCGGATATGTTAAAGCCGAACACCAGAGACGATATTACCCGCTGGTGGGAAGTTGTAGACCGTACAACCGGACAAGTTGTTCCAACAGCGCGCTGGAGTTACAGCGAAGAAACTGGAGAAGTAACGGTAGCATCAGAAGCATTCCATGACTATACCGTCAGTTTCCTTGCATACATTATGTGGGATCCGGTGCATATGTACAATGCTGTCACCAATGGCTGGAAAGATGTAGAACATCAGATTACCTTTGATGTCCGTCAGCCAAAGACCCATGTGTACACCTTAAAGCGTCTGCGTAAGTTTATTGAAGAACATCCATATGTAAACGTACTGCGTTTTACTACATTCTTCCATCAGTTTACGCTGATTTTCGACGAACTGGCCAGAGAAAAGTATGTAGACTGGTACGGATATTCTGCATCTGTCAGCCCATACATTTTAGAACAGTTTGAAAAAGAAGCAGGATACCCATTCCGTCC
Organism: uncultured bacterium; assembly: GCA_905215625.1. Classification (GTDB taxonomy): domain Bacteria; phylum Bacillota; class Clostridia; order Lachnospirales; family Lachnospiraceae; genus UMGS1370. Next base: position 65,130 of record CAJMQQ010000001.1, on the reverse strand, counting down.
GGAATACATCATTGACCAGGGATATTACAACAACCAGTACCGGATTCCAAGCAAAGAATTCCAGGATTTCCAGGCATTCCAGCGCCGGGAAGTTGCTAAAATCGTAAAAGAGATGGTAGACATTACCCACGAATGCGGCAGGGAAGCCATGATGTTCTTAGGTGACCACTGGATCGGAACCGAGCCATTTATGGAAGAGTTTAAGACCATGGGCTTAGACGCAGTAGTGGGAAGTGTGGGAAACGGTTCTACCCTTCGTCTGATCAGCGACATTGAAGGCGTAAAATATACAGAGGGCCGTCTGCTTCCATACTTCTTCCCAGATACCTTCCACGAAGGCGGAGATCCGGTAAAAGAAGCAAAGGTTAACTGGGTAACAGCCAGAAGAGCAATTTTAAGAAAGCCGATTGACCGTATCGGATACGGCGGATACTTAAAGCTGGCATTAGAATTCCCAGACTTTATTGAATATGTAGACTCTGTCTGCAAGGAATTCAGAACCTTATACGACAATATGAAGGGCTGCGTACCATACTGCATCAAGAAAGTAGCTGTATTAAACTGCTGGGGCAAGATGAGGGCATGGGGCTGCCATATGGTTCACCACGCTATCTACCACAAGGAAAACTACTTCTACGCAGGCGTTATCGAGGCTCTGTCCGGCGCGCCGTTTGATGTGAAGTTTATCAGCTTCCAGGATATTCTGGACAATCCGGCTATTTTAGACGATATTGACGTTATCTTAAACGTAGGCGACGCAGATACTGCCCATACCGGCGGCGATTGGTGGAGCAACCCGGTTATCGTTTCTGCAATCAAGAAATTTGTTTATGAAGGCGGCGGTTTAATCGGAATCGGCGAACCTACCGGCCATCAGGCAAACGGACGGTTCATCCAGTTAGCCAACGTATTTGGTATTGAAAAAGAGACTGGCTTTACTCTTGGATATGACAAATACAACTGGGATACCCACAGCCACTTTATTACGGAAGACAGCAAGGGAACCATTGACTTTGGCGAAAACCAGAAGAATATGTACGCTCTGGAAGGCGCAGAAGTGCTGGTTGAAACAGGCAAACGTGTCAACCTGGCAGTAAATGAGTTTGGAAAGGGCCGCGCCGTATACATGAGCGGACTTCCATACAGTTTTGAAAACAGCCGTCTGCTGTACCGTTCTATTTTGTGGAGCGCCCATGATGAGGACAACCTGCACAAATGGTTCAGTACCAACTACAATGTAGAAGTTCATGCATATGTAGAAAACGGCAAGTTCTGTGTTGTAAACAATACCTATGAACCTCAGGAAACCACCGTTTACAGGGGAGACGGAACCAGTTTCCACCTGGATATGAAGGCCAATGAGATTATCTGGTATGAAATTTAAGAGGAAGTTTCCAGAAGCTTCTTCCAGCTGGGATCAGGGAATTCCGTTGGGAAATGGAAGAACAGGCTGTCTGATATGGGGGCCTTCAAAAGGAATCCGTTTCAGTCTGGACCGGACCGACATCTGGGATCGGACCAGGCTGGAGCAGACCGCTGCTCCTGAATTTACCTACCGCAATCTGGTGCGTCTGGCAAAAGAAAAAAATACAACAGAAATCCGTCGTATTTTCGATGCGCCTTATCAGGAACCGGCGCCGACCAAGCTGCCGTCAGGAACTCTGGTTCTGCATTTTCCTGAGAGTGCTTCTGTGGAATACGGACTGGATCTGAAACAGGCGCAGGCAGAGCTGAACGTAAAGGTAAAGGGACAGACCGTCTGTATCCAGGCAGTCTGCCATGCGGAAAATAAAACCGGCATGATTCGGGTGGGAGCAGTCCCACCCCTTTTTTCTCTGGAGCTGGAACATCCTGCTTTTGGAACACAAGAAGAAAAAAACACCCGAAAATACGAGCCGGACCACAGGGAAATTTCCCAGGGCAGTCTGAAAAATCTGCACTACCCCTGTCCAGTAAAAGAGGAACGGATAGTTTCTGATGGAATCCGTATTCTGCGTTATATCCAGCCGGTAACCGGCCAGTTTTCTTATGGCGTGACTGCGGCTGTCCGCGAAGAAGAGAAAGAAACGCTGATCTTTTACCAGATAAGCAGTTCAGACGACGGAGAAAATTGGCTGGAGGAAGCAGAAGCGCTGCTTTGCAGCCAGATAAAAGCCGGCTATGAAGCTTATCAGGCCAGTCATAGGAACTGGTGGAAAAACTTCTGGAAGAAAAGTTCTGTCCATCTTCCGGAAAAGCTGGCAGAAGAACAATGGTATATGACCAATTACCTGTTTGCATCCTGCTCCAGAAAGGGCTGTTTTCCAATGCCTCTCCAGGGGGTCTGGACAGCAGACGACGGCTGTCTGCCGCCCTGGAAAGGGGATTATCACAACGATTTAAATACCCAGCTTTCCTATACCCACTTTTTTAAAGCGGGCCATTGGGAAGAAGGGGAAGCGTTCCTGGACTTTTTGTGGGAGTTAAGACCTGCGGCCAGGGAGTTTGCAAAGAAATTTTACGGTACAGAAGGAATCTGCCTTCCGGGAGTGATGACCATAGACGGACAGCCTTTAGGGGGCTGGCCCATGTATTCGCTAAGCCCGACCCAGCAGATCTGGCTCTGCCAGTCCTTTGACCTCTATTACTGCTATACAGGGGATCAAAACTTTCTGATAGAGCGGGCCTGGCCTTATTTTTGGGAGACAGCTGCCTGCATAACCAGTCTTCTGGAAGAGGGCGAGGATGGAACATACTGTCTTCCAGTGTCCAGTTCTCCGGAGATACACGACGATGAATCAGAGTCCTGGGTAACGCCTAACAGCAACTACGATCTGGCGCTGCTTCGCTATCTGTATCAGACACTGACTGAGTATGCCAGAGAACTGGGGGAAGAAAAAGAGCTGGAAACGTGGCAGAATATTCTAAAAAAGCTTCCGGATCTGGCAATAGACGACAGAGGGGTACTGATGCTGTCTCCCGATGAAATCCTGACAGAATCCCATCGCCACTTGTCTAATGCCCTGGCTATCTGTCCGCTGCATCTGATTGGCTATGACAAACAAAAAGACCGGCGGATTGTGGATGCAGTGGTATGGGATTATGAGTTTTTAGGCACTGGTATGTGGGTTGGATTTTCCTTTGCCTGGATGTCCCATCTGTATGGGATTCAGGGCAATGGAGAAGGAGCCTGGGACAGACTGCGGATTTTTTGGGAAAGTTTCTGTTCCTCCAATGGTTTTCACTTAAATGGAGATTACAAAAAGCGGGGGTACAGCACCTTCCATTACCGGCCATTTACACTGGAAGCCAATATGTATGCGGCGGATGCCCTGCAGGAAATGCTTTTGCAGACAGAAAAAGGACGAATAGTCCTGTTTCCTGCCGTACCGGAAGAATGGGAGCAGAAAGGTCTTTCGTTCCAGGGATTCAGGGGTTTTGGGGGGCTTTGCGTATCTGCCCGGATGAAAGAAGGAAAAGTAGTTTCCGTCACCCTGACCTCTGCGAAAGACCAGGATGTAACCGTACAAGGCATTTTTGGAACAACAAGGCCAGGGGCGTCAGAAAAGTCTGCTTCAGAAGAATGTGCGCTGGAAAAATGCAGCCTGCAGGTAAGGTTAAAAGCAGGAGAGACCTGGAACTGGCAGGCTGGGATGCAGAAAGAGAACGATACGAGGAAGGGATAGTATGGCAAGAAACTTCTCAGAATGGCTGTCCGGATTTCGGGACAGCATTGCAGATTACGGCTATTATACAGACTTTGAAAAGGTACACCGCAATGTAAAGGACGTTACGGTGGAGTTAAACATTTTAAACTCCCTAATAGGTTCAAAAAACATCGAAGAGGACTTCCTGGCTTTGCTGAAACGGTATCCGGAAGTTTTGGGATGCATTCCTTTGCTTCTGGCTGTGCGGGCAGACGAGATTTACTGTCAGGACAGTGACGGAGGGATTTTGTACTCCTTTAAAAAGCCGGAAAATTCTCAGTTGACAGAAGAGGACTGCCAAAAATACATTTATTTTATGCGGCAGACCGGACTATTTGACCTGTTGGAACACCACATGATACACAGTCTGGTGGATTACGCCACAGGCGTGGAAACGGGGCTGGACTCCAACGGCAGGAAAAACAGGGGCGGTCATCTGATGGAGGATCTGGTGGAGCAATTTATCCAGAAAGCTGGATTTGTAAAAGATTCCACTTATTTTAAAGAGATGTACATTCACCAGATCACAGAAAAGTGGGGAATTGACCTTTCCGCTGTTTCCAACCAGGGAAAAATGGAAAAACGCTTTGATTTTGTAGTAAAAACGCCGGCCATGATTTATGGAATTGAGACGAATTTTTATGGAAGCGGTGGTTCCAAACTCAATGAAACAGCACGAAGCTATAAGACCCTGGCATTGGAAGCCAGGGAGATAAACGGATTTACGTTTGTCTGGTTTACTGATGGAAAAGGATGGGGGAAAGCCCGCCATAACCTGGAAGAGACCTTTGATGTGTTAGAGCATATTTATAATATCGAAGATATGGAAAACGGGATTATGAAAGAAATTTTCATATAAGAAAAGCGCGGAACAGTCGTTTTTAGAGGCTGAACCGCGCTTTCTGGTACGTCTGGCCAAAGAGAATGTTAGATTTATATCTACGATTGATATTGACAACAATCAAAATAGTGCTATACTCTATGTTAGAAATAAATCTAACAAGGAAGTGATATAAATGTCTAACAAGTCATGTCCAAAATCCCGGATGGTCTTTCGCAATCGAAACTATCGGCTGCTACTTCTGGCCAATAGCATCAATCGGTTCGGTGACTCGGTGGATGCCATTGTATTTACCTGGCTGACCTATACACTTACCAAGAGTGCAGCTTTCAGCGCCTTAATCTTCGCCGCCAACCGCTTGCCAACGGTACTATTTCAGCCTCTAACTGGTGTTTGGATGGAGAGGCGGCCCAAACGACAGGTTATGATGGTAACAGACCTCTTTCGGGGTCTGCTGGTGGGCTACATCCTGCTGCGGCTTCTGACTGGTTTACCCACAGCGGCAGAGCTGCTGATTTTCACTCTGTTGATTTCTATTGTGGAGGCTTTCCGTCAGCCAGCCGGCAGTGCCATTCTCCCACAGATTGTGCCGCCAGAACAGTATACCGAAGCAGTCTCTTATCAATCAGGTGTGAGTAGTGCCTCCGGACTGGTGGGGACTGGTTTGAGTGCGGTGCTCATAGGTCTTATTGGCAATATCGGCGCTATGGCAGTGGATATGGTAACGTTCCTTCTTTCGGCTCTGCTTCTTTCAGCTATGGCTTTGACGGAGACTCAGTCCGCTGAATCTCAGCGTTTTTCCACTCGGAAGATGGTTCAGGATCTGGAAAGTGGCATCACCGTGTTTAAGGAGAACAGGGATTTGTCCTACCTAGTCATGTTTGGAGTAACTCTCAACGGCCTATTAACCCCTTACAACAGTCTCCAGGCTGCCATGAGCCGTGAGATCCTCCATGCCGATGCGGGTATTCTCTCGACAGCCGGCGTGGCACTGAGTCTGGGTATGATTGCTGGAGCCAGCGTCTATCCTATCTTGTCCCGCCGGGTTCCAGTTCGTACCTTGCTGCTGTCGGGGAGTGTACTGCTGGGAAGTATGTATCTGGGGACAGTAGCTATAGGCCGCTGGGCTGCCACACCGCTGGTTGTGTATTTGTCCATCGGGACACTAATGCTGTTGGTAGGTTTCGGTGTGGCAATAATGAACAATTTCTCGTCGGTATTAATTTTGCAGAAATGTGATCAAACCTATCTTGCACGAATCAGCGGATTGATGGGAAGCCTCTGCAATGCAGCTACTCCGGTGATGTCACTGCTGGTATCTGTTCTAGCCAGCTTTATTTCTACCACAACCATTTTTATTTGCAGCGGTCTTTTTGTTCTGGTGGCCTGCAGCTTGCTGCTTAGTCATTGGGTGATGCCGCCGGAATTCTGGACTAATCAGAAAATGAAATAAGGAGGTATTCTTATATGGTTTTTTCTAAGCAACTACAATACATCTGGGAGGCTGTGGCTGTCCTCAATAATGCGGCGTCCGGGTATCTCGACCTGACGGAAAAGGCCGAGAACCTGCCAGAGGACTGCCGTGCAGACCTGGCGCAGCTGTCAGAGATCCAGACTGAGGCTGTACAAGGACTCTCTGAGGCACAGATAATCCGGTATTTCAAGCCGTTGACCACTGGGCGGGACTGTATCGCCGACTATCTATGCTGCCTCCATACTGCTGCCTTCGGTGAAACTCTGGAGGAAATAGCTGCCCGGTATGACCTTCTGACACTGGATGATCGACTGTTTGAGGCCAATACGGATGGCGGTGAGGTCAAAGATCTGGCTGAGTTCACCGACTATCTGGGAACATTAGAACTGGATGACAGCACCCGATGGCAGATTCTTACAGCGCTGCTTCACCCTAAGGTTCATAAGGAAGGAATCTTTGATCTTCTGCGGTATGTAATGGAGAAACTCCACCGCCATGAGGCCGAGTTGGAGACAATCTTCGTCCGGCGCCGTGCAGAACTGGTGGCATGGGATCGTGAGAACCCAATCCGGAATCTGATGCAGGAACAGAGCACCTATGTACTTCAGAGTGATGTACTGCCCCACGATATTACTGTGCTTATCTTTGAGCCGCGTATCTTCCGGGGCCACATCTGGGATGCAGGCAGTAAGAGCTGGTTTTCCGTCGGAGCCTTCCTGCCGCACTTTTTGGCTGTACAGCCTTGTAAAAACTTAGAAAAGCAAGACATTGTAAACTACGGCAAGGTATTCTCTGATGGCAGCAAATTAGAAATTCTGAGGCTTCTTTCCCAACGGTGCTATATTAACCGCGAACTTGCTGCGGCCCTGGGGCTGTCTACGGCTACGATTTCTCACCATATGTCGGTACTGACGGAGATGGGATTGGTTCAGACAACTATTTCTGCTAATCGCATTCTCTATAATCTAAACCGGGAAAAACTATCGGAAATCTCCAATGGTATAGCCGCTTACTTCAGTGCCCTGGCCCGGACATAACTGATTCAGAGTATTATGTACATACAGCAAAAAGAGCAGTATCAAAAAAGACTGATAAACCGTGGCTACTATAATTTAGCCACAGCCTATCAGTCTTTGTACGTCAACGATGAAAGTACTATATATGAATGGCTCTGTGAGAGAACGGGAGCTAATCACTCCCTTCTGCTTAATACTTATCCTTCAATGGCAATCCGATGAGTATCTTCTACCTGTGGAGTTGCTTCTTTTTTCGGAATCAGAAGCTTTAACGTACCATTTTCGAAACGGGCTTTAATGTCTTCTTCGGTAATCTGCTCCCCTACATAAAAACTTCTGCTGCAGGAACCGCTGTAACGTTCTTTTCGGATGTAGCGGCCTGAACTGTCGGTTTCTTCTTTATTGGAATTGGAAGAGGCATGAATCGTCAGATAGCCGTCTTGCAATTCGGCTTTGACGTCTTCCTTCTGGACGCCGGGCAGATTCATGGTAACTTCATATCCCTGGTCGCCTTCCTTCACATCCGTACTCATCAGTCCGGCCTCTTGATAGCTTCCGAAATCAGCAAATGGAAAATCAAAAAAGTTCTGGAATAAATTTTCATTAAATAGTCTAGGCATTAACATAAATCATCGCTCCTTTTTGCAATACCAGATTTAGAATGAAGATGTTGTTTATAAACATCTGTATCATTTGTTCTATATGTAATATAACACATAAAAATTAAAAGTCAAGACCATATGGAAAAGTTTATATATTTTTTAGAAATTTGGGAATGTGAAAAGAGTTAACGGTTGCAAAAATCCTCTCTGGATATTCGGTGCCTTATTGATTTGAGTCTGTTATGATGATATTATAGAACAGAAAATGGTATGAGGTTGCTCAAATACAGCAAGGAGGATAACGGTGAAAAAAACAATTCAAGAAGGGCAGGAGCTTTTTTATATAGAAGAAAATCAAATTTATTCCGGTCATGCAGTGGAAGTAATGGATACGCTTCTGGGACAGACGTTCAGCATTGATACGATTGGAGCCTGCGAAGGCCTATGCGTATTTTCTGATACTGTGATTGGAAACACCGTCTTTTTTGCTAGGGAAGAGGCAGAAAAAAGATGGAACAAATAAGGGAAAAGGAGACCACCTATGTCCAAGCAATACCTTCTTTTTGATTTAGATGGGACGCTGACTGACCCTATGGAAGGGATAACCAAATCCGTCCAGTACGCACTGGAACGGTTTGGCATCAGCGAACCGGAATTAGAGAACTTATGCTGCTTTATCGGGCCGCCGTTAAAGGACAGTTTTATGAAATATTATGGCTTTTCAGAAAGCCAGGCAGAGGAAGCTATCCAGGTATTTAGGGAGTATTTTTCCGTAACAGGCCTGTATGAAAACAAAGTATTTTCTGGCATGGAGGAGATGTTAAAAGCATTAAAAGAGGCAGGAAAAACTCTGCTGGTTGCCACTTCTAAGCCGGAGCATTTCGCCAGACAGATCCTTTCCCATTTCCAGCTGGATTCCTATTTTGCCTTTATCGGCGGGGCGGATATGGCAGAAACCAGGGTGAAAAAAGGCGACGTAGTCCGTTATGTATTAGAAGAATCCGGCATCCTGGAAAAGGAAAAAGCCGTCATGGTAGGAGACCGGGAACATGACATTTTAGGAGCAAAAGAAAACGGTCTGGACAGCGTAGGCGTGCTGTTCGGCTATGGAGACAGAGAAGAACTAGAACAGGCAGAAGCAGACTGGATTGTGGAAACAGTAGAAGAATTAAAGCACCTGCTTTTGACCATTTAGAGGATAAGAAAACTATGTTAAAAGACGATATGATAATGAAAACCGGCATCATCCACATACTGGATTCGTCCATGGGAATGCCAGTGTTTTCTGATTATGAAATGGAAATGGGCACCGATTTATCGGATTTTTTGAAGGGACATATAGAGAAATTTACAGAGAGCGACGAAGTGAAAATCTGCCAGTTTTCCGATACTTCTGAGGCTATGAGACTGATTCAGGAGTGTACGCCGGACAACTTTGCACAGACCAGCAGGAACCTTGCGAACCGGCTGTTTGAGATTATGAATTCCAATATTGACATACCGGCAGGAGATTTGGCAGTTGTGGTATTTGGCTGTGAGGGAAAGGATTATCTGGGGATTTTAAAGCTGAATTACCGCACGTCCTATACCCATCTGACAAAGACCGAAGAAGACGGAAGCAATGGCAACAACATTATTCTTCAAAGGGCGCTGCTGCCGGGACAGGGCCAGAAACTTTCCGAGGCCTGTGTGGTAGATTTGTCTAATGGTTCCATTCTTCTGACAGAAAAAAAGTATGAGATTAATGGGGAAAAACGGCTGTATTTTTCCGAGTTGTTCTTAGAATGCCATGCCCCTTTATCCCAGAAAAGCCGGATGGATATTGTCACAAAAGCAGTGGAACAGGTTAACAAAAAGTATTATGGAGATGATGATGCAGAGCGCAAAATGGAAGTAAAAAACGTCATCTACAAAGAACTGGAAGAAAGCGGAACCCTGCGTGTAGAATCGGTAAAAGAAAAGGTATTTCCAGACAGCCCTGAAATGCAGGAAGAGCTGGTGGAAAAGCTGGATAAATACAATCTGGCAGACGCCGTTGTAGAACCAAAGACGGAAAAAACCATTAAAAAGTTCCAGAAACAGCATCTGACCACAGATACGGGGATTGAAATTACCATTCCGATGGAAGAGTATGGAAATCCGGATCGGGTCGAATTTATTACCAATCCTGACGGGACAATCTCAGTTTTAATTAAAAATATCGGCCGTCTGTCCTCGAAGTAGGGCAGTTAAGGGATTGTTTTTTCTGTCTGCCCGCGCTATAATAGGCAGGAATAAGATTGTGTCATAGACAGACAAATGGAGGAACCCATGAGTAAAAAAGTAAGAACCAGATACGCACCCAGTCCAACTGGACGGATGCACGTAGGAAATTTAAGAACCGCATTATACGCATACCTGATTGCCAAGCATGAGGGAGGCGATTTTCTTCTTAGAATCGAAGACACCGATCAGGAGCGCTACGTAGAAGGGGCAGTAGAAATCATTTACCGCACCCTGGAAAAGACAGGCCTGATCCATGATGAAGGACCAGACAAAGACGGCGGAGTAGGCCCATATGTACAGAGTGAGCGTCAGGCTTTGGGCATTTACTTAGAGTATGCAAAGAAGCTGATTGAAAAAGGTGAGGCTTATTACTGTTTCTGTACCCAGGAACGTCTGGATTCTTTAAAAAAGAATGTAAACGGCGAAGAAATCATGGTATATGACAAGCATTGCCTGAATCTTTCCAAAGAAGAAATCGAAGAAAAACTGGCTGCAGGCGTACCTTACGTAATCCGCCAGAACAACCCGACAGAAGGAACGACCACCTTCCATGACGAGATTTACGGAGATATTACAGTCAATAACGACGAACTGGACGACATGGTACTGATCAAATCTGACGGCTATCCAACCTACAACTTTGCAAACGTAGTAGACGACCATTTAATGGGAATTACCCACGTAGTCCGGGGAAATGAGTATTTATCTTCTTCTCCGAAATACAATCGCCTTTACGACGCATTTGGATGGGAAGTGCCGGTTTATGTACACTGCCCGCTGATTACCAACGAAGAGCATAAGAAGCTGAGCAAGAGAAGCGGTCATTCTTCTTATGAAGATTTAATTGACCAGGGCTTTATCTCAGAAGCAGTTGTCAACTACGTAGCTCTGCTTGGCTGGTCTCCGGAAGACAACCGGGAGATTTTTTCCTTAGACGAGATGGTAAAAGAGTTCGATTACCGCAGAATGAGCAAGTCTCCAGCCGTATTTGACATGACCAAGCTTCGCTGGATGAACGGCGAATACATGAAATCAATGGACTTTGACAAATTTTACGAGATGGCAGAGCCGTACTTAAAAGAAGTCATCAAAAAGGATCTGGATTTAAAGAAGATTGCCGCAATGGTAAAGACCAGAATCGAAGTATTCCCAGACATTAAAGAACACATTGATTTCTTTGAGGAATTACCAGAATACGATCCAGCAATGTATGCCCATAAGAAGATGAAGACCACACAGGAAAACTCTTTAGAGACCCTGCGTGAAATCCTGCCGATTTTAGAGGCGCAGGAAGATTTCAGCAATGACGCTCTTTATGAAAAGCTGTCCCAGTATGTCAGCGAAAAGGGAGTAAAGACCGGCTTTGTAATGTGGCCAATCCGTACCGCCGTGTCCGGCAAACAGATGACTCCGGCAGGCGCTACTGAGATTATGGAAGTGCTGGGCAAAGAAGAATCTTTAAAGAGAATCCGCAAAGGAATTGAACTTTTGGAGAACTAATATGGCATTTAACGAGGCGCAGAAGCAGGCGATTCTGCACAAAGAGGGTCCGATGCTGGTACTGGCAGGCCCCGGTTCCGGAAAGACAACGGTTATCACCAACCGGATCCGCTACCTGACCCGTTACGGCGGCGTCAGTCCATCGTCCATTCTGGTTATTACCTTTACCAGGGCAGCGGCCAGGGAAATGGAAGAGCGCTACAATAAAATGTCCGAAAAAGAAGAAGCAGCAAGCAGTGGAAGGGTCAGTTTTGGCACCTTCCACTCTGTCTTTTTCCGGATATTAAAGCTGGCTTACGGGTTTACAGCAGACAATATTGTACGGGAGGATCAGAAAATCCAGTGCATCCGGAAGCAGATGGATCGGCTGGATTTGGATGTAGAAGATGAAAACGAATTTATTTCTTCCATTCTGACAGAAATCAGCATCGTAAAAGGAGAAATGCTGAGTCTGGAGCACTACTACTCCAAAAACTGCGGAGGAGATATTTTTAAGGGATTGTATCAGGGATATGAGCACTTTTTGAGAACCAATTCCCTGGTGGATTTTGACGATATGCTGACCATGTGTTATGAGCTGTTCCGTCAGAGAAAAGATATTCTGGCGGCCTGGCAGAAAAAATACCAGTATATTCTCATTGACGAATTTCAGGACATTAACCGGATTCAGTATGAGATTGTGAAAATGATGGCTTTTCCGGAAAACAACCTGTTTATTGTAGGAGACGATGACCAGTCCATTTACCGGTTCCGGGGGTCCAGGCCGGAAATTATGCTGGGATTTGAAAAAGACTATCCCCAGGCAAAAAAGACGCTGCTGGCAGTCAACTACCGATCTTCCAAAGAAATTGTGGAAGCGGCAGGCAGGCTAATCTGTCACAATGAAAAGCGTTTTCCAAAAGAACTTCAGGCAGTCAGGGGCCAGGGAAAACCGGTAATTACCAGGGTGTTTGAGGATGCCAGGGAAGAAGTGGTTTCCATTGCAGAGGAAATTCGGGATTACCACAAAGCCGGACTGCCGTATGGGGATGTGGCGGTACTGTTTCGTACCAACATCGGAGCCAGGCTTCTGGTGGAAAAGTTTATGGAATACAACATCCCCTTCCGGATGAAGGATCTGCTTCCAAATGTTTACGAACACTGGATTGCAAGAGACATTCTTTCCTATATGGAGATTGGCCAAGGAAGCAGGGACAGAGGCCTTTTCCTGCGGATCATCAACCGTCCAAAACGATACGTCAGCAGGGACGCGTTTGACAGTCCCCAGGTAGATCTGGAAAAATTAAAATCTTTTTACCAGGATAGGGGATGGATGCTGGACCGGCTGGATCAGTTGGAATACGATTTAGCAATGTTAAAAGGCATGGCTCCGGTGGCGGCTGTCAACTATATCCGGAAAGCAATCGGGTATGACGAGTATTTAAAAGAGTATGCTGAGGCCAGACGGTTAAAGGCCGATGAGCTGATGGAGATTGCCGATCAGCTGGCAGAAAGCGCGGCAGGTTACAAGACTTTAGAAGCATGGAAAATCCATATGGCAGAATATAAAGAACAACTGGCGCAGAAGTCTCAGGAAGCAAGGGAAGCTTCGGAACAGGAAGAAGAAAGCGTAGCAATTATGACCATGCATGGGGCAAAAGGACTAGAATTTCCCGTAGTCTATATTCCAGATGCCAATGAAGGGGTTGCGCCTCACAACAAGGCGGCCCTGGATGCCGATATGGAAGAAGAGCGGCGGATGTTTTACGTAGCCATGACCAGGGCAAAAGACCGGCTTCATGTTTATTATACCAAAGAACGCTACCATAAACGGCAGGAAGTCTCCAGATTTGTGCGGGAATATATGGGGCGTTAGCAGTATCTTTTGACAAGGAGAACCAGGTATCACAGGAGGAAGATATGATTCAGATTTATTGCGGAGATGGAAAGGGAAAGACAACAGCAGCGTTAGGTCTGGCTGTCCGGGCGGCAGGAAGAGGAAAGCGGGTACTGATTGCCCGTTTCTTAAAAACAGACGATTCAGGGGAAGTGCCGGTGCTTTCCGGAATTCCGAAAATCCAGGTAATGCCATGCAAAAAGACGTTTGGATTTTACTTTCGCATGACAGACCAGCAGAAAAAAGAAGCGGCAGAATATTACAGCCAGCAGTTTGAAGAGGTGAAAACCCAGGCAGAAGAATTTGACCTGATAATTTTAGATGAAATCATGGCGGCCTGCAATTACCAGTTGGTTTCAGAAGACGCGGTAGTCCAGTGGCTGGAGAAGCAAAAGGAGCAGGACTCCCATGACCTGGAAGTTGTGTTAACCGGCCGGAACCCATCCCAGAGGATGCAGGAACTGGCAGATTACATTACAGAAATGAAACTGATCCGCCACCCATACGAAAAAGGAATTTCAGCCAGAATTGGAATAGAGTATTAACAAAAAAGAACCTCCTTGTATTTTTGAAAGAATATGACTATAATAAGGCTAAAATGCGAATAATACTGGAAATGGAGATGTACCTCGTTTACTGAACATATTTAGGAGAAATCGATGAAAAAAATGGACTGGGAAGGTTACCTGGAAAATAAAGAAAAGCTTCAGATAATTATGGCGAATCTGATGAGAAACGGGATTGAAGTTTTTGAATACATTCCCGAAGTAGATCGGATGATTATCTATGATTCAAATCTGGAAGCGGCAACAAGAAAAGATAATTATCTGGCTCATTTGAGAAAAGACAATTCTGTCCATCCTGAAGATTGCTGGAAAATGGAAGAAATCTGCAAGGGGTATTTACAGCATCAGATTGAGGTTCGTTTTCTGGAAACAGCTCAAAATGTAGTAACCAGGATTCTTGATGTTGACCCATTTATGGATAAAATGGAAAACAGGAAAAGCTTTGTTGGGATTGCCCGCAATGAGACAAAAGAGCGGCAGAGGGAAAAGGTTCTGGAAGAGCAGGTCAAACGGGATCCCATGACCAAACTTTATAATCAGTTTTTCGGAAGGGAATTGATTAATGAGTATTTAATAAATAAGAATCCTTATGCGTCCTGCGGCATGATGGTGGTAGACATTGACTATTTTAAGTCTGTAAATGACGTATTCGGCCATCGGTTTGGCGATCTGGTTCTGCAGAAAGTTTCCAGGCTGTTTATGGATCTGTTTGACAAAAAGGATATTTTAGTAAGGGCTGGCGGAGATGAGTTTGTTATTTTCCTAAAAGACATTTCCCATGGAATGCTGTTAAAAAAAGCAGGCCAGTTGATAGAGGCAGTACGGAATTTGAAGTTTGACGAGAGGGACTATTCGATGACCTGCAGCGTAGGTACGTGTTTTCTGCCGGAAAATATTTCTGGTTATAATTATGACCAGTTATTCGAAAATGCGGACTGGGCGCTTTATGAAGCAAAAGAGAATGGGAAAAACCGTTATGAAATCTGTGATAATTTAAAGCAGTTTGAGCTTTTGGCCAACAGGACGATGGAGAACTTTGTGGAAGGCCTGGATGCCCGCTATCTGAGAAATGACATTATTTCCACAGCATTCGAAGTATTTGAAAAAATGAACAGTTTTAACGCGGCAATGGAACTGCTGATGAAAATTATCGGAATCCGTTTCAGCCTGGATCGGATTACGGTTATTCAGACGGATATTAAAGCCATGCAGACTGGCCGCCAGTATCAGTGGACGTCGCCGTCGGCGCCGGAAGTTCTGAAGGTTCCAGGAAGCTTTACAAAAGAAGACTTTCTTACCCTATTCCAAAGTTATGATGAATATGGAACGACGGTTCTTCATTACGACAATATGTCTATGTATTCCCAGGACGCTCAAAATCTTTTGATGCAGGGAGACGCCAAAACTGTATTGTATGCAGCAATGTATTGTGAAGGAAAGTATACGGGGGCGATTTCTTATGTGGTTTGTGGTCAGAAACGGTATTGGAGCAAGCAAAACCGCAGCCAGTTGGGAGAACTGACCAAGATTATTTCCGCTCATCTGGCCAAAAGCCAGGTGCTGAACATGGTTCACCAGAACTCCCTCGGTGCATTGCATTATGATTCTCTGACGGGGCTTTTGTCTTTCCCTAAGTTTAAGGAAGAAACGGAAAGAATGATTGTAGGCGGTTATGCAAAGTCTCATGTAATGGTTTACAGCGACTTTGATAATTTTAAATATTTTAATCAGAAATACGGTTACAGAATGGGCGATCAGGTGCTTAAAGAGTACAGCAATTATCTGATTGAAATGCTGGAAAATGAGCAGGACACATATTTTTCCAGAGTTGTAGCCGATCAGTTTGTAATTTTTATGGCCTGTCAGAGTCCGGAGCAGGCGGCTGAAAAGTTTAACAGGCTGAACGAAGCGTTTCTGAAAAAGCAGATAGGCCGTTTTAAAGGAATCAGCTTTTTTATCCGGACAGGCATTTATCCGGTTCAGAGCGGGGATATTAGTTCTTCGGCGGCCATTGACGCTGCTAATTATGCCAGATGCCAGGTGAAAAAAGATGGAAAAAGCTCGGTTGTGATTTATGATTCTCATATGGCAAAGAGAAAACAACAGGAAAACGAGATTATCAATGGGATGTCTTCTGCTATGGAGAATGGGGAATTCCAGGTGTATTTCCAGCCCAGATTTTCTTTGCAGGATTTTTCAATCACAGGGGCAGAGGCTCTGATAAGGTGGAAACGGCAGGATGGAACCATGATCTATCCTGATGAATTTATACCGCTGTACGAGAAAAATGGCCGGATTGCAGAACTGGATATGTATGTATTGGAGCAGGTAGCAGCTTTTCAGGAAAAAATCATCCAGAGCTGGAATGTGTATATCCCCATTGCGGTAAACTTGTCATTACGCCATGCGTCAAGGCTGGATACGGTAGAAAAATACCAGAATGTGCTGGATAAACATGGACTGGATTCTTCTGTAATTGAAATAGAGCTGACAGAGACGGGGACAGTACCCGTAAATGATTATCATCATATCAAGAGCATATTTGGACAATTTCGGAAAAAGCACTTCCGGACGGCAATGGATGATTTCGGATCAGGCTACTCCATGCTGAATATGCTGATTGATATTCCGGTGGATACGATCAAGCTGGATCGAGTGTTTGTTCATTACTGCGAATCCAATGATCAAGGCGTCAGATTCTTAAAACAACTGGTTGCCATGGTAAAGGGGCTGGGCTACCACCTGGTATGCGAAGGGATTGAAACCGAAGAGCAGGCAGATATTTTAAAAAATATCGGCTGCGAAGAAGGTCAGGGCTACTGGTTTGCAAGGCCGATGCCGATGGAAGATTTTGAAGAATTGCTGGTCCAGAAAATAAGAGGGGCAGCACGCTGAGAAAACTATAGTTCAGACAAGGAGAAAAACGGGCAGGAAGATGATACACCTGCCTGATTTTTTTCTTGTCTGTTTTTTACTTGACGGATAAAAAAAGATAGAGTAAAATGAACAATGTTCATATTGAGACATTCTTAGCAACACAAAGGAGGCGTTTTTCTTGAATACGGTTGTTACTTCCCGAGAAGCGATTTTAGCGAAAAGCAGGGATAGAATGAAACATCACGGGTGGTCGGCGGTGAGTATCCGGGCGCTGGCTGCAGACTGCGGGGTTTCGGTCGGGACAATTTACAATTATTTTGACTCCAAGTCAGAACTGGTGGCAGCAACCATAGAAAGCATCTGGCAGGATATTTTTCATTTTTCAGAATTTCATGGAACCTTTGAAACGTTCCCAGATTGTGTCCAGTGGCTTTTTGACAGTATGAAGCAGGGGGACGAGCGGTATCCGGAATTTTTCCAGTCTCACCCTATGAGCTTTCTGGAGGAAGAAAAACGGGACGGTAAACAGAGGATGGAGCAATCCTGGAGCCATATCCGGAGAGGGTTGTACCAGGCTTTGATGAATGATAAAAAGGTGTGTATGGAAACCTTTGACGAGAAGTTTTCTCCGGAACAATTTATTGAAATCATTTTTTCCCTGATGCTTTCGGCCATTATGACCAGAACGTACGACTGCAGAGGGATACTGGAAATGATTTCGAGAGTCATTTATAAATAATAGTAGAAAGAAGGAATAGTATGCAGGCGATTGCAGAAACAACATTTGACGCAGTATATTTGATTTTTGTCATTGCAGTGGGAATTTACATGATTGCAAAGAGCAGAGGAAACCGGCAGTACCAGTTGTTCGGCATTATGGCGGTCGTATTGGGAGTGGGGGATTCCTTCCACTTAGTACCCAGAGCCTATGCGCTTTGTACCACAGGTCTGGAGAATTTCACCGCACTTTTAGGAATTGGGAAATTTATTACTTCCATTACGATGACGATTTTTTATGTGATTTTATACTATATCTGGAGAATCCGTTACCGCATTAAGGGGAAAAACGGACTGACCCTGGCGGTATATGGACTGGCGGCCGCCCGCATTGCCCTGTGCCTGTTCCCGCAAAATCAGTGGACAAGCGCGTCTGCACCGTTGTCCTGGGGAATTTACCGCAACATACCGTTTGCCTTGTTAGGCTTGCTTGTGATTGTGCTGTTTTATCAAAGCGCCAGAAACCAGCAGGATAAAGCGTTCCGTCATATGTGGATGACCATTGTGCTTAGTTTTGGGTTTTACATTCCAGTTGTTTTATGGGCAGATGCGGTTCCAATGATTGGGATGCTGATGATTCCTAAAACCTGCGCCTATGTGTGGACCGTTTTGATTGGCTTTAACGCTATGAAAAAGGAGAACTAATATGAAAAAGATGATAAATACTTCCATGGTGTATTTTATTTTCGCGATTCTGGCAGGAGTATTTTATAGGGAATTTACAAAATATAACGGATATACGGGAGAAACTATGCTGGGTTATATGCATACCCACTTGTTTGTACTTGGAATGTTCCTGTTTCTCATATTAGCGTTATTTTGTAAAAATAAGGAATTGTCAGAGAGCAGGCTGTTCCGGAATTTTTATGTACTGTACAATATTGCGCTTCCGTTTGTTGTAATGATGATGCTGGTCAGAGGAATCATCCAGGTGAAAAACATCGCTCTGACCAGGGCGGCAGATGCAGCAGTTTCCGGTATTGCAGGAATTTCCCATATTCTGATTACCGCAGCATTGATTCTGCTTTTTGCAGCATTAAAAAAGAATATCAGAGAATAATAAAACAGGGCTGATGGCCGGAGGTTTCCGGTTCTCAGCCCTGTCTGCAAATTTATTAGTTTTATGATTTATACATTAAACCGGAAGAGAACGACATCGCCGTCTTTTACAACATAGTCTTTTCCTTCCAGGCGGACCAGTCCTTTTTCCTTAGCGCCGTTATAGGAGCCGCAGTCTAACAGATCCTGGTAGTTGACTACCTCGGCGCGGATAAATCCACGTTCAAAATCAGAGTGAATCTTGCCTGCAGCCTGTGGAGCTTTGGTACCTACTTTAATGGTCCATGCGCGGGTTTCGGTAACGCCGGCAGTCAGGTAGCTGATAAGGCCTAAAATACGGTAGCTGGCGGCGATCAGTTTGTCCAGACCAGACTCAGAAAGCCCCAGATCTTCTAAGAACATTTTCTTTTCATCGTCTTCTAATTCTGCAATTTCCTGTTCAATCTGGGCGCAGATAACGAATACTTCACTGTTGTTTTCAGCGGCAAATTTGCGGACTGCAGCTACGTGTTCATTGGAATTTCCATCATCTGCAACATCGTCTTCGGATACGTTTGCGGCAAAGATAACCGGCTTTGCAGTCAGGAGATTTAACGTTGCAATAAAAGCAGCTTCGTCATCATCAGCAGCTTCATAGCTTCTGGCAAGTTTTCCATCTTCCAGATGGGCTTTTAAGGCCTTTAAAGTCTCTAATTCTTTTGCCAGGGATTTGTCGTTCATGGCGCTTCTGGCAGTTTTAGAGATGCGGCGGTCCAACACTTCAATGTCAGAGAAGATCAGCTCTAAATCAATGGTTTCAATGTCTCTTAACGGATCCACGCTTCCATCTACGTGAATTACGTTGCCGTCCTCAAAACAGCGGACTACATGGACAATAGCGTCTACCTCACGGATATTGGAAAGGAACTGGTTGCCCAGGCCCTCGCCCTTGGATGCTCCTTTTACCAGACCTGCAATGTCTACGAATTCAATGACAGCAGGAGTGATTTTCTCAGAATCGTACAGAGCGGCAAGCTGTTTTAAACGGGGATCTGGAACGCTTACAACGCCTACGTTGGGATCAATGGTACAGAACGGATAGTTGGCAGATTCAGCGCCAGCCTTGGTCAGGGAATTAAAAAGCGTACTTTTTCCGACATTTGGCAATCCCACAATACCTAATTTCATTTTTATCTTTACCTGTTCAGAAACCCTATAAATTGTGGGTCTCTGCCTTTCCTTATATTGTTCTTATACATTTTCTGCACACTTTTGCAAATATAAAGTATAACATAAGGAATTGGCTTTTTCAATCGTATCAGCAAAATAAGTTTTAGCAGACACTGCAAATATGAAAAGAGATTGCTTTTTAGCGGTTTTCGGAGTAAAATGGAGAAGATTTGCTTTTGCAGCAGGCAGAAATAACAGGAAGGAGTTTCTAATATGGCAGAAGGATATGATCTTAGTTTTGTAAATCTAGGCATTACCATAGAGCATCTGAATAACAGCATATCCATATTTGGGTTCCGTATTGCTTATTACGGAATCATTATCGGTACTGGAATGCTGGCTGGTATCTGGCTGGCGCAGGCAGATGCAAAGAGAAGAGGCCAGAACCCAGAAGATTATCTGGATTTTGCACTGTATGCCATTATTTTTTCCATCATTGGAGCAAGACTGTATTACGTAATTTTCCAGTGGGACGCTTACAAGGATAATCTGCTTCAGATTTTTAATCTGCGGGCAGGAGGACTTGCCATTTACGGCGGCGTTATTGGAGCAGTGATTACATTAATTGTATTTACGAGAGCAAGGAAACTTTCCTTTTTCTCCATGGCAGACAGCGGAGTGCTGGGACTGGTTCTGGGACAGATTATTGGAAGATGGGGCAACTTTTTTAACGCAGAGGCATTTGGCGGCTATACAGACAATCTGCTTGCCATGCGGATTAAAATGTCCATCGTAAATCCCTCTATGATTTCCCAGGAACTTCTGGATCACAAGATTGTGGAACAGGGGATTGAGTATATCCAGGTACATCCGACTTTTTTATATGAATCTCTGTGGAACGTAGGTCTTCTGACATTTATGCTGTGGTACCGCAAACGGAAAAAGTTTGACGGAGAGATGTTGTGGATCTATCTTTTAGGTTATGGAATCGGCCGTGCGTGGATTGAAGGCTTAAGAACCGATCAGCTGATGCTGTTTGGTACCGGCATCGCAGTCTCCCAGGCGCTTTCCATGGTTTTAGCAGCAGCGGCAGCCATTATCCTAATTGTAAAACACCAGTCCCTGAAAAAGAAAACAGCGGCCGGATGCTGATTTTTCTGGTATTTTATTAAGAACTGTCTTGGAAAAGGCAGTTCTTATTTTTTTTATGTCAATTTTGAAAAAATCCTTGCCAATTCAATGGTTCTGTAATAGAATAAATGTACAAGTGGTAAAAAGTGGAGTAAAGTGGTAAAAAATGGTGGCCAAGTGGATTGGTTGTACCAGAACGGCAATAGGTGATGCGTATGTTCATGGGTGAGTACAATCATACAGTCGATGCGAAGGGACGTCTCATCGTACCTTCCAGATTTCGGGAGCAGCTAGGGGATGAATTCGTGGTAACGAAGGGATTTGATAGCTGCTTGTTTGTGTATGGTAATCCAGAATGGACAGAGATGGAAAAGAAGCTGACCGCCCTGCCGGTAACCAATGCCAGCGCCAGAAAACTTACCCGCTTTTTCTTAGCAGGAGCTACCACCTGTGAAGTGGACAAGCAGGGCCGTATCCTGATTCCTTCTGTTCTGAGGGAGTATGCCGGTATCGAAAAGGAAGCAGTGCTGGTAGGCACTGGCAACCATCTGGAGATCTGGAGCAAGGAAAGATGGCTGTCCATTAACTCTTATGATGATATTGAAGACATTGCAGAAAACATGGAAGGGTTCGGAATATGACATTTGAACATCGATCCGTTCTTCTTTACGAGACCGTAGACAGTTTACAGGTAAAGCCGGACGGAATTTACGTGGACGGAACCCTGGGAGGCGGCGGCCATGCCTTAGAGGTATGCAGACGGCTGGGAGAGCACGGAAGACTGATCGGCATTGATCAGGATGCAGACGCTATCGCAGCGGCATCTGCCAGATTGGAAGAATATCGGGATAAGGTAACCATCGTCCGGAGCAATTACGTAGAGATTGACAAAGTCCTCAGGGACTTGGGAATAGAAAAAGTAGATGGGATTTACCTGGATCTGGGAGTTTCCTCCTATCAGCTGGACACGCCGGACAGAGGATTTACTTACAGAGAAGAAGACGCGCCGTTAGATATGCGGATGGATCAGAGAAAAGAAAAAACGGCGGCAGATATTGTGAATCATTACAGCGAACAGGAACTATACCGGATTATACGGGATTATGGAGAAGACCGGTTCGCGAAAAATATTGCAAAGCACATTGTGAAGGCCAGGCAGGAAATGCAGATTACGACCACTGGTCAGCTAAATGAGATTATACGGGCTGCAATTCCGGCTAAGGTAAGGGCCACAGGCGGCCATCCGTCCAAGAGAACTTACCAGGCTATCCGGATTGAGCTGAATGAAGAACTGGAAGTCTTAAACCAGGCTATGGATGCCATGATTGATCACTTAAATCCAGGTGGAAGACTTTCGATTATTACCTTCCATTCCCTGGAGGACCGGATGGTAAAGACACGGTTTAAAACCAATGAAAATCCATGCGTATGCCCTGCGGATTTCCCGGTATGCGTATGCGGCAGAAAAAGTAAGGGTAAGGTCATTACCCGTAAACCTATTTTGCCTTCCGAAGAGGAATTAGAAGCCAATTCACGTTCCAAAAGCGCAAAATTGAGAGTATTTGAAAGGCAATAAAAGTCAGGAGGTTTTATTATGGCTGCTAAGAGACAGAATACACACCGCAGAATTGAATATAGTACCTATGTAGAGGGAAATACTGTCCGGAAAGCAGCGCCTGAGAGACATTATGAAGGAGCTGTGCCAAAGAAAAGACGCCGTCCGGTCAGCGCGGCTGTAAGACGAAACCGGGCAAAAGCGCTGTATATGGACGCTCCATATGTCATTGCGTTAACCATTGCGGCAGTATGTACGCTGTTTTTGTGTATTAATTACATCCAGCTCCAGTCGTCCATTACTGCAAAGGTAAAAAATATTGCCAGGGTAGAACAGGAGATTCAGAATTTAAAAGCAGAGAACGATGCGTTAGAAACCAGAATTAAAACTTCCGTAGATTTGGATCACGTGTACAAAGTTGCAACTGAAGAACTAGGTATGGTCTATGCAAATAAGGATCAGGTGCGTTTGTATAACAAGACGGAAAGCGAGTATGTAAGACAAAATGAAGGGATCCCGAAATACTAATAAACGACTTTTTACGCAAACCATGCAGGAAAAGCTGGCGATTACCGTTCTGGTAATAACGCTGGCTTTGTTTGCATTAGTTATGGTTTTATATAATCTGGTAAAAAATAAACAGGAAGACTACAATCAGATTGTTCTGGACCATCAGAACTATAGCAGCCAGGTCATTCCATACCGACGCGGAGAGATCATGGACCGGAACGGAACTTACCTGGCAGTGAATGAACAGGTCTATAATCTGATTCTGGATCCAAAGGTAATTTTATCAAATAAGGATAAATATCTGGCTACTACGGTTTCAGTGCTGAGCCAGACTTTTGGGTACGATATCGGGGAACTGACCAGACTAATTGAGGACAATCCAAAGAAATCTTATATTAATTATGAGAAACAGCTGACCCAGGAACAAAAGGAAGCTTTTGAGGCCAATACGGAGGCAGCAGAAGCCGCGGCAGCGGAGCAGAAACTGGACAACAAAGTAGCTGGCGTGTGGTTTGAACCGCAATATAAGAGGGTCTATCCATATGGAGACCTGGCCAGCACTGTTATCGGCTTTTCCTATGAAAACGGCGCCAAAGGCATGAATGGAATCGAGCAGTATTACAATGACGATCTGATTGGCATCAACGGCAGGGAATACGGATATTTAAACGAAGAAACCAATTTGGAAAGAGTCATCAAAGAGGCGGAAAACGGAAGTACGGTGGTGTCTACCATTGACATCAATATCCAGAAAATTGCAGAAAAATACATTGATGAATGGGAATCTGGAATTGGCAGTAAAATGAGCGCCGCCATTGTAATGAACCCGCAGAATGGCGAGATTTTAGCAATGGCTACAAAAAACCGGTATGACTTAAACGATCCGAGAAATATAGACGGAAAGTTTACAGATGAGGAAATCCGGGTATTTGGAAAAAAAGAAGCAGCAGATGATTATAAGCGGAAAAACAGGGATAAGGGTCTGACGATTACGGAAGAAGAAGTATCAAAATACTATACCGATGAGGAGATTTATTCCCTGGGCCAGCAGGTGGCCTGGAATACCGTGTGGCGTAATTTCTGCGTCAGCGATTCTTATGAGCCTGGTTCCCCGTCAAAGGTATTTACCGTGGCGGCGGCTATGGAAGAAGGGTTTATTAACGGCAGCGAGACCTTAGAGTGCGGCGGCGTACTGGAAGTGGGCGGACATCAGATCCACTGCGTTAACCGGTACGGTCACGGCCCCCTGACCATTACCGAATCCCTGATGCAGTCCTGCAACGTAGTGATGATGCGCCTTGCAGCCATGACAGGAGGAGAAAATTTTGCAAAATACCAGCATATTTTCGGATTTGGACAGAAAACCAATATTGACCTTCCGGGCGAGGTCGATACTTCGGATCTTATCTTCCCGGCAGAAGAAATGCGTTCCTCCAATCTGGCAACCAACTCCTTTGGTCAGAACTATAACTGTACCATGATTCAGATGGCGGCGGCGTTTGCTTCTGTCATTAATGGAGGCAATTATTATGAGCCTCATATTGTAAAGCAGATTTTAAATGATGAAGGCGCAGTAGAAAAGAAAATGGAACCGGTTTTGGTCCGGGAGACAATTTCGGAAAATACGTCGGCTTTCTTAAAACAGGCTCTGGAAAAAACCGTCAGCGAAGGTACGGGAAGCGCTGCCCAGGTAGCTGGCTATGAAGTCGGCGGAAAGACCGGTACTGCAGAAAAGTATCCAAGAAGCGCAAAAAACTATCTGGTTTCCTTTGTAGGCTTTGCGCCGGCAGACAATCCCCAGGTAATGGTGTATGTTGTGATTGACACACCGGATCTTCCGCCGGGGCCGGAGCAGGCTCACAGTAGTTTTGCCACCCAGGTTGTCCAGAAAATTTTGACGGATTCCCTTCCATACTTAAACGTGTTCCCGACTACAGACATCGAAACTGTTCCGGAAGAACTGCAGAACCAGCTTCCGGAAGAAGACGGAATTGTCAATGAGGAAACAGAAAGCAGTACAGAGCTGGAGACCGAACCAAAGGTATATGAGACCGACGAGTACATTGTAGGCGGGGAAGAAAATGAAGCAGCCCTTCCGGGAAGTCCTCCCGGAATCGAAGAAGTGGAAACGCTGCCTGTGTCATCAGAAGAAGCAGAAGAAACTTCAGGGGGAGAAAACCAGTCAGGAACGATTAAAGAAACATCTGCAAAGCCGTCAGAAAGCGGTCCGCCGGAAAGCAGTCCGTCCCAAAGCGTCCAGGAATAACCTGGAGGTGTCCGTCATATATATAAAGGGATGACAGTGCCGCAGGCAGGGATCGCCATGAATACAAACCAGACTTGCCATAGAGGAAAAATAGCCCTCCTGTTTGTTCTGTCGTTTTTGGCAACGGCAGTGCTGTTAGGAAGGCTGTTTTTTCTTATGGTATACAAGGCGGATCATTACAGCCAGATGGCGGAAGAACTCCACCAGAGGGAGCGGACCATCAAGGCGGCCAGGGGAAGGATCATTGACCGGTCGGGAACCGTAATTGCAGACAACCGGACTGTATGTACGATTTCGGTTATCCATAACCAGATTACAGATCCGGACCGGGTAGTAGAGGTGTTGTGCCGTTATCTGGACATTCCGGAAGAAAAGGTTCGTAAAAAGGTAGAAACCTACAGTTCCAGGGAAATTATCCGTACGAATGTGGACAAAGAGACGGGAGATGCCATTCGGAATGAAAATCTTGACGGGGTTAAGGTGGATGAAGATTATAAGCGGTATTACCCTTACGGAAATCTGGCCTCCAAGGTTCTGGGATTTACTGGCGGGGATAACCAGGGAATCATCGGTCTGGAAGTAAAGTATGAGAAATACTTAAAAGGCCGGAATGGGCGGATTCTTACCATGACGGATGCAAAAGGGGTGGAACTGGAAAATGCAGCAGAAGACCGGGTAGAACCGGCGGCTGGAAATGACCTCTATATCAGCCTGGATCGGAATATTCAGTCTTACTGCCAGCAGGCTGCCTACCAGGTGATGGAAAAAAAGCAGGCCAGGGGAGTTTCTGTAATTGTAATGAATCCCCAGAACGGCGAGATTCTGGCTATGGTCAACGCTCCGGAATTTGATTTAAACGCTCCTTTCGAATTAGACACAAGTGCCGGCATGGGAGAAAATACGGAAGACGGTAAAACCACCCAGGAACTGCTGAATCAGATGTGGAGAAATTCCTGCATTAACGATACCTATGAGCCAGGATCTACCTTTAAGATTATAACCGCCGCCGCAGGCCTGGAGGCTGGGGTGGTTGGACTGGACGATACCTTTTCCTGCCCGGGATTCCGCATTGTGGAAGACCGGAAAATCCGGTGCCACAAAACAGGAGGTCATGGGGGAGAGACGTTTTTACAGGGGATGATGAATTCCTGCAATCCCGTGCTGATTGACGTGGGACAGAGGCTGGGAATTGACCGGTATTATCACTACTTTGAGCAGTTTGGCCTGAAGGAAAAGACGGGAATTGATCTGCCCGGGGAAGCAGGTACCATTATGCACAAAAAAGAGAATATGGGGCTGGTGGAACTGGCGACCGTATCCTTTGGACAGTCGTTCCAGATTACGCCCATACAGCTGATTACGACTGTGTCTGCCATTATTAATGGAGGCAATCGGGTTACGCCCCATTTTGGGGTGAAAGCCGTCAGCGCAGATGGGGAAACCATTCATAAATTTTCTTATCCGGTGAAAAAAGGCGTGTTGTCAGAAGAAACCAGCGCTTCCATGCGCTATATTTTAGAGCAGGTAGTATCAGAGGGAAGCGGGAAAAAGGCGGCCATACCAGGATACCGGATTGGGGGAAAGACTGCCACGTCAGAAAAACTTCCCAGAAGCCTGAAAAAGTATATTTCGTCGTTTATTGGCTTTGCCCCGGCCGACAATCCCCAGGTAATCGCGCTGATTACCATCAATGAGCCGGAGGGGATTTATTATGGGGGAACCATTGCGGCGCCGGTAATCGCCGATATTTTTAAGAACATTCTTCCCTATCTGGGAATTGAGGAAGAAGAGGAAGAAAGTACCGGAGCCTTTCGAATCTATGGTTGATTATTCGAAGAAAAAGACGTATACTACCTAATGTGTACGAGAAAACATAATACATAAGAAACTGAGGTGCGATATGATTAACGAAACAATCTTAGCAATTATTATATCTTTTGCCATAAGCGCTCTGCTGTGCCCGATTGTGATTCCATTCCTGCACAAGCTGAAATTTGGCCAGCAGGTCAGGGATGACGGCCCTCAGGCACATTTGAAAAAGCAGGGAACTCCTACAATGGGCGGACTGATTATTTTGTCCAGTATCATTATTACATCTATTTTCTATATTCCCAGATACCCGAAAATCATACCGGTACTGTTTGTGACCGTAGGATTTGGCATTATCGGCTTTCTGGATGACTACATCAAGATCGTGATGAAGCGTTCAGAAGGATTAAATCCAAAGCAGAAACTGCTGGGACAGATTGTAATTACCGGTATTTTTGCCTGGTATCTGATGAGCAGCGGGGAAGTGGGAACCGATATGCTGATCCCATTTACCGGCGGTTTTGATAACGGATATTTCCTGGATTTAGGGATTTTCTTCCTTCCGGCGCTGTTTCTGATTGTGCTGGGAACCGATAACGGCGTGAATTTTACAGATGGTTTAGACGGCTTGTGCACCAGCGTTACCATTCTGGTTGCCACGTTTTTTACCATTGTCGCTATTGGGGAAAACAGCGGCATCAGCCCGATTACAGGAGCTGTGGTAGGAAGCCTTCTGGGATTTTTACTGTTTAACGTATATCCGGCAAAAGTATTTATGGGAGATACCGGTTCCCTGGCCCTGGGCGGCTTTGTGGCAGCCAGCGCCTACATGATGCGGATGCCGATCTTTATTGCCATTGTAGGCATGATTTACCTGGTAGAAGTGCTGTCTGTCATTATCCAGGTAACGTATTTTAAGAAAACCGGCGGCAAGCGGATTTTTAAGATGGCGCCGATTCATCACCATTTTGAATTGTGCGGATGGTCTGAGACACGGGTGGTAGCAGTATTCTCCATTATTACCGCAATTTTGTGTCTGGTAGCATACTTAGGATTATAGGAGGTTTTACTATGAGTCAGGGACAAAAGGTTATTGTAGCAGGTACTGGCATCAGCGGTATTGCGGCGGCAAAACTGCTGCTGGAGATTGGCGGAGAGGTAGTCCTCTATGATGGAAATGCGGATCAGGATCCAGAAAAAATCAAAGCATCCTTTAAAGAACAGGCGAAAGTAACCGTTGTGCTGGGAGAACTGAAGCGGACTGATTTAGTAGGCGTGGAACTGTGTATTGTAAGCCCCGGCGTGCCCATGGATTCTCCTTTTGTGGCTACGATTGTAGACGCAAAAATTCCGATTTGGGGAGAAATCCAGCTGGCTTACCACTGTGCAAAAGGAAAGCTGGTAGCCATTACCGGAACTAACGGAAAGACGACCACAACGGCTCTTACTGGCGAGATCATGAAGGCCCACTATGAGAGCGTATTCGTAGTTGGAAATATCGGAATTCCCTATACCCAGGTGGCCTTAGAGACCGAGGACGAGTCTGTGACAGTAGCGGAGATTTCCAGTTTCCAGCTGGAGACCATTATGGATTTCCATCCCAATGTCAGTGCAATTTTAAATATTACGCCGGATCATTTAAACCGTCATAAGACCATGGAAAACTACATCGAGATCAAAAAGAGCATTACGTTAAACCAGACCGAACAGGACAGCGTGGTTTTAAACTATGACGATCCGGTGTTAAGGGAATTTGGCGAAGATGAAGAGAAAAAACCGAAGGCAAAGGTAATTTTCTTCTCCAGCAGGGAAAAGCTGAAAGAAGGCTTTTACTTAGATGGGGATGACATTATGTACCGCCACAACGGACGGGAAACCCTGGTTATCAATGTCCATGAGATGAATCTTCTGGGACGCCACAACTATGAAAACGTGATGGCGGCAGCGGCAGTCAGCCTGGAAATGGGTGTGCCAATGGATATTATCCGTAAGGTGATAAAAGAATTTAAAGCTGTTGAACACCGGATTGAGTTTGTCCTGGAGCGTTCTGGAGTGAAGTATTACAATGATTCTAAGGGAACCAATCCGGATGCGGCAATCCAGGCAGTAAAGGCCATGCCTGGCCCGACCATTCTGATTGCCGGAGGATATGACAAGGGCAATGAGTACGACGAGTGGATTGAAAGCTTTGGCGATAAAGTGAAGTATCTGGTTTTAATCGGCCAGACCAGGGATAAGATTGCAGAGTGTGCAAAAGCCCATGGATTTACAGAGATTATGTACGCAGAAGATATGTCGGAGGCTGTTAAGGTGTGCGCGTCTTATGCCAATATGGGAGACAATGTGCTCTTAAGTCCAGCCTGCGCAAGCTGGGGAATGTTTAAAAATTACGAAGAACGGGGCCGTATTTTTAAGGAATGTGTGCGGAGCCTGTAAAAAAGACAGAAAAGCAGTAAGTAGGAGGAAAGTGGATGGCCGAGCATCAGGGAGGAAAGAAAAAAGGAAAAGTACGCCGGTTTTATGACTACAGCCTGGTATTTACCATCATTTTTCTGACGGTATTTGGTCTGGTAATGATTTACAGTTCCAGCTCCTATTCGGCGCAGCTGGCTTATAAAGGGGATGACTTCCATTTTGTACGCCGCCAGGGTTTTATTGCCCTTGGAGGACTGGTACTGATGTTAATGATCTCCAAGGTGGATTACCATTTCTGGGCCAGATTTGCAAAGCTGGCATACATACTTTCCTACATTATGATGTTTCTGGTTATGACAGTGGGAATTGAGCGGAATGGACAGAAACGATGGCTGGGAATCGGAGGACTTTCCTTCCAGCCTACCGAGTTTGTAAAGATTGCCCTGATCTTGTATCTGGCTGTTGTAATTGTAAAACTGGGGAAACGGGTGGATCAGAACGAAGGCCTTATGGCCATTGCCATCCGGACGTTTCCAATCGGCGCCCTGGTTGCCATTAACAATTTAAGTTCCGGTCTGATCATTATGGGAATTGGATTTGTAATGGCCTTTGTGGCCAGCAAAAAGAAAGCCCCCTTTATTATCTGTGCGGTAATCGGTCTGACGGCCTATTTTACAGCCGGCCCCATTGTGGAATTTATTTACAATAAAGATCCGGATATTGGATACCGGTTAAGCCGGATTCTGGTATGGCAGGATCCGGAAGCTTTTGCATCCGGCGGCGGCTACCAGGTGCTTCAGGGTCTGTATGCCATTGGTTCCGGCGGGCTTTGGGGAAAAGGCCTGGGAGAGAGCGTCCAGAAGCTGGGATTCCTTCCAGAGGCCCAGAATGATATGATATTCTCGATTATCTGCGAAGAACTGGGATTGTTTGGGGCAGTATCGGTAATTCTGGTATTCCTGTTTATGATTTACCGGTTTATGATTATTGCCAACAATGCGCCGGATCTTTTGGGAGCCATGATTGCAGTCGGGGTCATGGGACATATTGCCATTCAGGTTATCTTAAACATTGCGGTTGTAACCAATACCATTCCCAATACGGGAATTACCCTGCCCTTTATCAGTTACGGAGGCACGTCGGTATTGTTTCTGATGGCAGAAATGGGACTGGTGCTTGGCGTTTCCAACCAGATTAAGCTGGAACGCTGAACGGCTATAAACTTTTTTATAGGGACGAGATACCAAATCGCTTTTTGGTTCATAAGATAGGATATGAGAAGGAAAAGGAGCGATGGCGGTGATAGTAGTCCAAAATATAGGTCCGCTGACAGGCGAAATAGAAATTCAAGGTTCCAAAAATGCGGTGCTGCCTATGATGGCGGCCGCGCTCCTTGCAGAAGGGCGCACCACATTTACCAATGTCCCCAGGATACAGGATGTGTTCTGTATGATGGGGATTTTGCAGTTTTTGGGATGCCCCTGCAGTCTGGAGGAACATACTTTGACAATCGACGGGACCCATGTAGAAAAATCCTGGATTCCTCAGGAATCGGTAGCGGCCATGCGTTCCTCGATTATGCTTTTGGGGCCTCTTTTAGCAAGAAATAAAGAGGCGAAAACCTGGTATCCTGGCGGCTGCCTGATTGGAAAAAGACCCATTGATCTCCATAAAAAGGCGCTGACCTGTCTGGGCGCAGAAATCCGGGAGGAAGACGGAAAGATTCTGGCAGAGACAGCCGGACTGACTGGGGGAGATATTGTATTTCCTTATCCAAGTGTAGGAGCCACGGAAAATGCAGTTCTGGCGGCGGTTCTGGCAAAAGGCGTAACCCATATAACAGGGGCGGCAAGGGAACCGGAAATCCAGGAATTATGTCTGTTGCTAAACCAGATGGGGGCAGACATTAAAGGGATTGGAAGCGGGACTCTTACCATAACCGGGGTACAACGGTTATCGGCAGTTACCAGAAGGATCACCGGAGACCGGATTGTGGCAGGAACCTATCTGGCGGCTGTCATGGCCTGCAGGGGAAGGGCGGTTTTAAAAGGGGTAAATCCCAGCCATCTGGAAGCGGTTTTAGAGCGCTTTTCCCAGAGCGGAGCCAGGTTTACTGTCAGGGGAAGCGATATCCAGATTGCCATGGAACAGCCGCCCAAAGGGTTTGAAATTATTACTGGACCTTATCCGGAGTTTCCAACGGATCTCCAGTCTCAGGCAATGGCGGTCATGGCAGCAGCTTCCGGAAGATCTAAAATCGTTGAAACCGTATTTGAAAGCAGGTTTGGCGCGGCAGAACAGTTAAAAAAGCTGGGAGCCAGGATTCAGATTTGCGGGAAAGAGGCGGAAATTTCAGGCGTTTGCGGCAGCGGCGCCTTAAAGGGAACCCAACTGGAAGCAACGGATCTCAGGGGCGGGGCGGCAGCGGTAATCGGCGGGCTGGCGGCAGAAGGAAGAACGGCCGTAACAAAGTCCAGGCATATCAAACGAGGGTATGAAGACATCTGCGGAGATTTGCGCAGCTTGGGTGCAGACGTATGGGAACAGGTTTCATAAGAAAAGAAGGAGAGACGCATCATAGATGAAACGTGAAAGAAATTGGAAAAAATGGATTCTGGCGGCAGCGGTGTTGCTGCTGCTGGGAATCCTTTTGTGGTCGGTGCGGATTAAGGAAATCGTCATAACCGGAAGTACCAGGCACACCGAGGAGAATATGGTGGAACTGCTGTTTCCGGATCCCATTGACCGGAACACTTTGTACTGCTTGTATAAAGAAAAATTCCAGCCCCACAAAGAAATTACGTTTGTGGCAGACTATGATGTGATTTTCCGCAGTCCCTTTAAAGTAGAAGTCATGGTTTATGAAAAGAGCATTGTAGGATATGTGTCTTATTTAAACAGCTATATGTACTTTGATAAGGACGGTATTATTGTAGAGAGCACCAGCCATAAGCTGGAGGGGATTCCTCAGATTGACGGACTGGAGTTTGGACAGATTGTGCTGGGGGAACCGCTTCCTGTCGGGGACATGAATATTTTTACCGAGATTTTAAATCTGACCCAGGTGCTGTCTTTATATGATATGGAAGTGGACCGGATCCATTACGATGTAAGGGGACAGGCCACCCTGATTCTGGGGGACGTTAAGGTGTTTCTGGGCAGCAGCGACAATATGAATGGAAAAATATCAGAGCTGCACGATATGATGCCCCAGTTAGAAGGACTGAAAGGAACGCTTTATCTGGATACTTATGACGAATTAAAAAACGATTCCATGTATTCCTTTATCCAGGAATAAAAAGAACTGTGAATTTATTGAAAAAAAACTTGATATTTTTCGGGAAATCAAATATAGTATAAGGTGAGTTGAAAGTGGAATCGACAGAATGAGATAGATACAAGCATAGAAGAAGATTTAAAGGAGGATAATGTCTTGTTGGAGATTAAAATAAATGAGGCAGACAACGCTGCGAGAATTATCGTAATTGGCGTAGGCGGAGCAGGAAATAATGCTGTAAACCGTATGATTGAAGAAAGTATTGCGGGTGTGGAGTTTATTGGGATTAATACGGACAAGCAGGCCCTGCAGTTCTGCAAGGCCCCTACGGTACTTCAGATTGGAGAAAAGCTGACCAAGGGACTGGGCGCAGGCGCAAGACCGGAGATTGGCGAAAAGGCAGCAGAGGAAAGCTCTGAAGAACTGTCTCAGGCAATGAAGGGCGCAGACATGGTATTTGTAACCTGCGGTATGGGAGGCGGTACCGGTACTGGCGCAGCTCCGATTGTAGCAAGAATTGCAAAAGACATGGGTATCCTTACGGTAGGCGTGGTAACCAAGCCATTCCGTTTTGAGGCAAAAGCGCGTATGACCAACGCATTAGCAGGAATTGAGCGCTTAAAAGAAAACGTAGACACTTTGATTGTGATTCCAAATGACAAGTTGTTAGAGATTGTAGATCGCAGAACTACAATGCCGGATGCGTTAAAGAAGGCAGACGAGGTGCTGCAGCAGGCTGTTCAGGGAATTACCGACCTGATTAATGTACCTGGCTTAATTAACCTGGACTTCGCAGACGTAGAGACCGTTATGGTAGACAAGGGCATTGCCCATATTGGTATTGGTAAGGCAAAGGGCGATGATAAGGCATTAGAGGCTGTAAAGCAGGCCGTATCCAGTCCGCTGCTTGAGACCACCATTGAGGGCGCAAGCCATGTAATCATCAATATTTCTGGTGATATCAGCTTGATCGAGGCAAACGAAGCTGCCAGCTATGTTCAGGAACTGGCTGGAGATGATGCAAACATTATCTTTGGTGCAATGTATGATGAAAATGCACAGGATGAAGCAAGCATTACTGTAATTGCTACCGGCCTGGATGCTCACGGCGCCAATACTCCGGTTGCAAAGGCGATGACCGGCTTTAATCCTGGAAACTTTAAGCCGAAAACTTCTGCAGCAACACCGGCGCAGAACGCTGCACAGCCACAGAGAACGGCTCCAAGAACCAATCC
Organism: uncultured bacterium; assembly: GCA_905215625.1. Lineage (GTDB taxonomy): Bacteria > Bacillota > Clostridia > Lachnospirales > Lachnospiraceae > UMGS1370. Next base: position 31,244 of record CAJMQQ010000001.1, on the reverse strand, counting down.
GGAGGCAGCAGCTACCGCTTCTGCACCGTCCTTTACTTCCCAGCCTGGACAGACCCCATATCGTCCGGTAAACCGCGGGGAAGTACAGATTAACATTCCGGATTTTTTAAAGAACAATAGAAGATAAGCAGTTACAGCATGATTTTGAAAGGCTGTCGTACCTGGTGATGAAAAATCCCAGTACGATGGCCTTTTTTTCGACCCTTTTTGCGGACAGATGCCAGGAAAACTCGTTTTGGCTGGAAATAGGACGTTTTTTGGCGATAAAAAAGCCGGATATGCCGAGGTATTTTGACAAATTTTACAGGGACGCAGGAGTATAATGATGGGGTCAGGCAGAAGGGAGGCAGAGTTGACGGTAAAAATCTATGTGGATCAGTGGCTGATGATCAATGGGATTATCAATATGTTTCTGCTTCTGCTGCTGAAACGGTTTACCGGCCTTCCGGCAAAAAATAGCCGGATATTCCTGGGGGCTTTGGCAGGATGTGCAGTCTCTGGTCTGACCCTGTTTGGCGCGGCCGGGCTGTATGAACTGCTGGCAGGCAGGGGGCTGTGGAGAGACGGATTCCTTCCGTATGGGACGGCAGTTCTGGCTTTGAGAGGAGCCGGGATGTTGTGCGGCAGCGGTCTGATGATCTGGGCAGTATGGGGAAGGTTAAATATTCCCACTTTTTTACGGGCTCTGTGGGGACTGTTCCTTGTGGCAGTTTTATTTGGCGGACTTCTCTATGGAATTTTTTCGTTTCTGCCCAGAGGGCTCCCGTCTACGGGAAGCCTTTTATGCGCGGCTGGAGGAAGCTTTTTTCTATCCAGGGCCGCCATCCGTTTGGTGACGGAGAACCGGGAAAAGAAACAGAAACTTTATCCGGCCGTCCTGATTTACCAGGGCAGGGAATGCCGGATTATGGCGTTATGGGACACAGGCAACCAGCTGACGGATATGCTGGCCAGAAGACCTGTTCACATTTTAGACAGCCAGACCGCAAAAGAAGTTGTAACAACCGTCCGGCAGGTTCGTTACATTCCTTATCAGACCATTGGACAGCCGGAAGGAGTGCTGCCGGCTACTTTTTTTGATGCTATCCGAATCGAGTCAGAGAAAGGGATGGTTTTTTTAAACAAACCTCTGGTTGCTTTTTCGCCGCAGCCAGTCTCTCCAAAAGGAGAGTATCAGCTTCTGCTTCACGGAAGCGCTTTTGAGAGAAACCAGTAAAAATTTATAAAGGAGGATATTATGATTATTAAAGTTTCAGCACCCAGTCGTTTTCAGTTTAAAACAGCATCTGGTTTTCGGACGTTTCTGATGCAGAAACAGGGAGAAGTCCATTACATAGGAGGTGCTGACATTCTGCCTCCGCCGCTGGATTCTGGAAAAGAAGCAGAACTCATTGCAAGACTTGAAGATGAGCGGGACAAAGAAGCCCGTTCCAGACTGATTGAACATAATCTGCGCCTGGTGGTTTACATAGCAAAAAAGTTTGACAACACCGGCGTAGGAGTGGAAGACTTGATTTCCATCGGAACCATTGGCCTGATTAAGGCGATTAATACCTTTAACCCGAAGAAAAATATTAAACTGGCGACCTATGCGTCCCGCTGTATTGAAAATGAGATTCTCATGCATCTTCGACGGAGCAGCAAAACGAAAATGGAAGTGTCCATTGACGAGCCTTTAAATGTAGACTGGGATGGAAACGAACTGCTGTTATCCGATATTCTGGGAACCGATGAAGATGTGATCTATAAAGACATTGAAGACGAGATTGAGAAGAATCTATTAAATGCCGCAATCAGCCGTCTGGAACCAAGAGAACGCAAGATTGTAGAGCTGCGGTTTGGCCTGACCAATGAAGACGGGGATGAAATGACCCAGAAGGAGGTGGCAGATCTGCTGGGAATCTCCCAGTCTTACATTTCGAGGCTGGAGAAAAAGATTATGAAACGGCTGAAAAAGGAAATTGTACGATTTGAATAAAGAGTCAAAAAAGAGCTGCCGGTTATTTGACGGCAGCCCGGTATTGGGAAGGGGTCACTCCATAGTATTTTTTAAAGAGGCGGCTGAAATAAAGCTGATCATCAAACCCTACGGAAATGGCTACTTCCTTGATATAGCAGTTTTTGTCCTCCAGGAGACTGCCCGCCTTTGCCATCCGGAGATTGTTGATATAGGTGTTGATATTAACCCCAGTTTCTTCTTTAAAGACCCGGCAAAGGTAGCTGGAACTTAATCCCACATAGTCCGCAATATCAGTCAGGCTGATTTTGCTGTCATAGTGATCTTCAATGAAGGAAACGGCCTGGGAGATTTCGATGCTGAGCGGCGGCTTGGAAATCTCCTTGGTATGGGGAGAAAAGATCAGCGGAAGAGCGGAGGCAATATATCCTGCCAGTTCTTCTGCGTGTCTGGCTTTCCGCATGGAATCTGCCAAATCTGCCAGCTGTTCATGGACGGGAGAAGTTCCGCCGGGAATCTGGTATTCCAGGCTGTCTAACAGACGGATGCAGGATTGAATGGCGTTTGCCGGAGGAACATGGTCTTTGCGGCAGCGCTCTAAAAACTCTGTAATTTTCTGAAAAGCAAAGGAAATCCGGTTTTCTCCTGTATAATCAAGGATTCTGGAAGAAAGATCTTTATAGGAAAGGGCAGGAGCGGTCTGGGTCAGGGAAGAGGCGTCTGCCACTCCTAAGGGTTCATAGAAATTCAGTCCAAGTAACGGCTGAAACGTTCCGTAAGCCTTTCTGGATTCTTCCAGGTTGGCAAGCCTGCTCTGGTAGAGGATAGACGGGGCCAGAGACATATAGTAGCCAAATAACTGGGAAATCCTGGCGCATAGGCTGGAAATCGTGGTTTTGTGAAGGGCCAGTTCCTGATCCGGAAGAACCAGAAGAACGTTGCTGTCGTCTAAAAAGATGATGACCCGCCGTTCAATTTGCTCCAGTGCATTTTTTAACGTGCTGCAGATTAAATCCGTATCGGGAAGATTGGCAGAATCCCTGCAGCTGTCAAAGGAAATCTGACAGATGGAAATGGTATTGGACTGTTCTGCTTCGGAAACGTCAAAAAGAAGCTGGGAGTTCTGGATGGAACGGTCGGCAGAATGGGTAGGGTGAATGAAAAAATCTCTCCAGGCAGCGTGTTTCTGCTCGTTGGAAACCCTGTTCAGATACTGCCGTTCTGTATAGGCGGGAACTGAGTGTCTGGCATCCAGCTTGGCCCGGATTTTTTTTAGCTGCTCCGTAAGGGCCTCCGGACTGATACTGACTTTTAAAAGATAGTCGAAGGCTCCCAATACCAGGGCGGTCCGCACAGAGTTAAAATCTTCGTAGTTGCTGATAACCAGGAATTCACAGTCCATACCAGTTTCTTTGGCAGTCCGGATCAGCGCAAGTCCGTCTAAAACCGGCATTTTCAAATCGCAGATAATTAAATCCGGATGAAACCGGTCTGCCATATCTAGGGCTTCTTTTCCGTTGGAAGCCAGAGCACAGATGCAAAATCCTAGATCTTCCCAGTTTAACATGGATTGAAGCGCGATTTTTACAATGGGTTCATCATCAACAATCAGTACCTGATACATAAAAGCCTCCTAATTCGTATGGGTATAAGGGGGAGTCGTCTGGGACGAAGGAATGGCAGGAATCAGAATCCGGCAGCAGGTTCCTTTTTCTGGCTGGCTCTGAACCGTAAGTCCGTATTGTTCGGAAAAATAAAGGTGGATCCGGTCGTTTACATTGCGTGTCCCAATGCCGCCTAAGCCTTTGGACTGGCCAGGTTTTTTTGATGGATCAAAGCCTTTTCCCTCATCTTTTATTTCCAATATAATGTCAGAACCCTCGAAACGGCTGGTTACATAGATTTCCATTACAGTGCCGTCATTATAGGAACCGTGGAGAACGGAGTTTTCGGCCAGGGGCTGAAGGATTAATTTCGGCACCAGAAAAGAGGCGGTTTCCGGCGAAATTTCATAGTTTACGTGGAAACTTCCGGCATAGCGGATAGCCTGTATGGAAAAATAATGTTTTAAGTTGTCAGTTTCTTCCTGGATGGTAATAAATTCGTTGTCATTGACCAGAGTATTTTTTAAGAGTTCGCTTAGTGACAGGATTCCCTCAGCCACCACCTTATCGTGGTTCATCAAGGCTACCAGACGCAGTGTATTTAATGTGTTAAAGAGAAAATGAGGATTAATCTGGTATTGAAGCATTTTTAGTTCTAATTCCCGCTTTTTCGATTCGCTTTCCTGGCGCTGTTCTAAAAGAAGCTGGATTTCTGTAATCATACCGTCTATGTTGTCGGAGAGGAAGGCAAGTTCATCGTTGGCAGAGTCCTGTATCCGCACATCTAAATTTCCTTCGGAAACAGCCTGACAGGTATTGACCATCTGGCGGATGGGGTGGGAGATACTGAAATATGTATAGGTGGTTAAGGCCAGTGGAACGCACATCAGAAGGATGCACATAATCAGGAGCCGTCCCGCTGGTTCGCTGCTTCCGTAAAGAAACAGGGAATATAGGTAAACCACCAGAAGAGGAAACAGGGTGGAAAGCAGAAACGAGAAAATAAGACGGTAATGAATCTTTAAATTTCTCAGCTTTGTCAGGAGAAATTCCCTGGACAGGGAAAATTTTTTGAAAAATGAAATCATAGGGATCCTTTCTGGAACTTTTGAATAATAAAAGAAGCTGTTTTTTGTATAACATAGATATTTTAACCGATAATCCTAAAATAATCCATAGAAAAAGCAAAAAAATCTATATCAATATTTCATAAAAAGTTATTAGAGTTTAGGGAAATTTAATAAATCAAGATTATCCATAGATAGGATAAGATTATGGATGTACAGTTTTTGTAGAATTGTTATAATTATAGCATAATAATAATAAGGAGGGAACGTAAATATGATGAAATATTTACAAAAACTCGGTAAAGCCCTAATGCTGCCGGTTGCTTGTCTTCCGATTTGCGGTATTTTAATGGGAATTGGTTATGCATTATCTCCAAACGCCATGCAGGGCGGAGATATTGTGGGCGTAGGTCCTGTAATCGGCTTCTTCTTAATCAAAGCAGGCGGCGCTCTGATCGACAATATGTCCTGGCTGTTTGCAATCGGTGTTGCAGTTGGTATGTCTGACGACCACGAAGGTACTGCAGGCCTGGCAGGTCTGGTATCCTGGCTGGTAATTACGACCCTGCTCTCCAGCGGTACGGTATCCGTTTTGGTAGGCGGCGAGGCAGATCCGGCATTTGGTAAGATTCAGAACCAGTTTATCGGTATTATTGCCGGTATTATCGGTGCTTCCTGCTACAACAAATTTAAAGGAACCCGTCTTCCGGACGCACTGGCATTCTTCTCCGGCAAGCGTTTCGTTTCCATCGCAACTGCAGTGGTATCTATTATCGCAGCAGCAATCCTGTTCTTCATCTGGCCATTAGTTTACGGTGCATTAGTATCCGTAGGTAAGGGCATTGTTGGATTAGGCGCAGTTGGTGCTGGTATTTATACCTTCTTAAACCGTCTGTTAATCCCAACCGGTCTGCATCATGCACTGAACTCTGTATTCTGGTTTGACGCAGCAGGCATCAACGACCTGGGCAACTTCTGGGCAGGCGAACTGCTCAACGGCGCTGGCGGTCAGGCTGGTATGTATATGTCCGGTTTCTTCCCATCCATGATGTTTGGTATTCCGGCAGCAGCATTGGCAATTATCCATTGTGCAAAACCTGAGAGAAGAAAAGAAGCAGCAGGTCTGGTTGGTGCAGCAGCTCTTTGTGCATTTGTCTGCGGCGTTACCGAGCCATTCGAGTTCGCATTCATGTTCTTAGCTCCTGGTCTGTATGTAGTTTACGCATTAATTTATGGTATCTTTACCGTTATTACATTATCCTTAGGATTCCGCGCAGGTTTCTCTTTCTCCGCAGGTTTAACGGACTTAGTATTCAGCTCCCAGCTTCCTGCAGCAAACAAGACCTGGATGATTATCCCGTTAGGTGCAGCAGCAGCGGTAGTATTCTACGTAGTATTCCGTTTTGCAATTCAGAAATTTGATCTGAAGACTCCAGGCCGTGAAGACGATATGGAAGACGAGACCAAGATCGTTCTGGCAAACGATGACTTTACCACCATGGCATCCATTATTCTGGAAGGTCTGGGCGGCAAAGAGAACGTTGCCAGCGTAGATAACTGCATTACCAGACTTCGTCTGGAAATCAAAGACTACACAGCAGTCAATGAAAAGAAGATTAAATCTGCAGGCGTAAGCGGAGTAATCCGTCCAAGCAAGACCGCGGTTCAGGTTATTATCGGACCAAAGGTACAGTTCGTAGCAGATGAATTTAAGAAACTGCTGTAATGAAACAAAGCTTAACCTTAAGGGCCGGAAGATGGTTGTCTTCCGGCTCTTTTCACTTCTTCCGGCCTTTTTTACCCCAGGTAGTTCCGCATGATTTTCAGCGCGTTTTTTTCCAGCCGGCTGACCTGGGCCTGGCTGATGTGGATTTCTTCCGCTACTTCGGTCTGGGTTTTCCCTTCAAAGAACCGAAGGTCAATAATGTGGCGTTCCCGCTCTGGAAGGCGTTTCATGGCTTCTTTCAGAGAAATATTTTCTACCCAGTTTTCTTCTACGTTCTTTTTGTCACTAATCTGATCCATGACGTAAAGCGGATCTCCGCCGTCACTGTAGACTGGCTCATATAGGCTTACCGGACTCTGGATGGCGTCTAAGGCATAGGTGATTTCTTCTTTGCTGATTCCGATTTCATCGGCAATTTCCATAATAGTCGGTTCTTTCATATTTTTGCGCATCAGGCCTTCTTTTGCGTAGATGGCCTTGTAAGCCGTATCCCGCAGGGAACGGCTGACCCGGATAGAGTTGTTGTCCCTTAAATACCGCCGCACTTCTCCTAAAATCATCGGCACCGCATAGGTAGAGAAGCGGACGTTCTGGGAAATGTCAAAATTGTCAATGGCTTTGATGAGTCCGATGCATCCAATCTGAAATAAGTCGTCTAGGGTTTCATTGCTTCCGGCATACCGCTGGATCACGCTTAAAACCAGACGCAGATTGCCTTTGATGTACTGTTCCCTGGCGTCCATGTCTCCGTCCATAATCCGCCGGAACAGGGCTTCCTTTTCGTCATTGGTAAGAAGAGGAAGCTTTGAGGTATTTACTCCGCAGATTTCTACTTTATATCCGGACATAATTCTTCCCTCCGCATTGGTTATTTGCACAGCCATGTGACAAGGCTGCCTTATAGGAAAATGATGGACGGATTCTGGAAGAATTATACGGTTTTTTTCTGGAAAAATTTTGGTTGACGAAAGTTCCGTTTGGGCGTATACTCTTGAATTCGAAGAAGAAAGACAGTTGGAGGGAGAATGCCATGACAAATGATATGAGCAGAGGAAATCCGGCCAGACTAATTATTTCCTTTATGCTTCCAGTGCTGGCCGGCAATATTTTCCAGCAGTTTTACAATGTAGTGGATTCCGTGATTGTAGGCCAGTTTCTGGGCGTCAATGCCCTGGCTGCCGTAGGCTCAACGGGAAGCGTGGTATTTCTGGTCTGGGGCCTGGTAACCGGCCTTACCAGCGGATTTTCCGTAATCCTGGCCCAGCAGTTTGGAGCAGGAGACAAAAAAGGACTGTGCCGCTATGAAGGAGCGTCGGTGTGGCTGTGCGCGGTAATAGGCATCCTTATGACGGCAATTTTAATGCTGGGATTAAATCCGATTTTAAGGCTGATGAATACGCCGGATGAGATTTTCGGAGAAACCAGGGCCTACTTAGGCGTGTTGTTTGCCGGAATCCTGATCACTTTTGCCTACAATCTGTTAGCAGGTATGTTAAGGGCATTAGGAGACAGCAAAACCCCGCTGTTGTTTCTGGTCATTGCCTCTATTTTAAACATTGTTCTGGATATTGTGTTTATTTTATACTGCAATACCGGAGTGGCGGGAGCAGCGTATGCAACGCTGATTGCCCAGGCAGTCTCGGCTCTTTTGTGTGTACGCCATATTGCTAAAAAGTATGAGATTTTAAAGATTTCCAGACAGGATGTGCAGTGCAGCGTATCCAGTGCAAAGAAACTTTTAAACGTAGGGATTCCAATGGGACTTCAGTTTTCCATTACTGCCATTGGAACTATGATTGTCCAGGCTGCGTTAAATGGATTGGGACCTGTGTACATTGCCGGATTTTCTGCGGCAGGAAAGATTGGAAATATTGCGACTCAGCCGTTTCCATCTCTGGGAGTTGCCATGGCTACTTATACGGGACAAAATATGGGAGCAGGAAGATTTGACAGGGTAAAGAAAGGAGTATCTGCCGGATTTGCTATCTGCATGGTATGCAGCGTCATAACCGGAGCGGCAGTTTACCTGTTTGGACCTTATATGATGAAGATTTTTGCTTCTGGGGACAGCGGACAGATGATTGAATACGGCGTAGAGTATTTAAAGATTTCCGCCTGGTTCTATCCGCCGTTAAGCTTAATCTTTTTATACCGGAATACCCTTCAGGGTCTGGGAGACGGACTGGTACCAATGCTGGGCGGCGTATTTGAACTGGCCGCCCGCTTTGGCGCCATTCTGGTTCTGGCAGAGCCATTTGGTTATACTGGAATCTGCTTTTCCGATCCAGCTGCCTGGGTTATGGCTCTCATTCCCCTGGTTCCGGTGTATTACTGGAGAATGAAGAAAATTACTTAGTCCGTCGTATTTTTCCGGTACAAGGCCAGAAGGCCTTTGAGAAGAAGAGCCTGGTCGTAGTGGATTTTATGGCGGCACAGAGGGGTAACGAAGCGGGAGAGGCCGCCGGTGGCAACTACAGAAGCGGTTTCCCCAAGCTCTTCTTCCATCCGATCGATGATGCCGTCCATCTGGGCGGCATTTCCATATAAAATACCGCTGCGCATACAGTCGATGGTGTTTTTGCCGATGACTTTTCCAGGAATTTCCAGGCTGATAAAAGGAAGCTGGGCTGCATTGCTGCTTAAAGAATCCAGGGAAACTTTCAGGCCTGGGAGGATAACGCCTCCAATGTAATTGCCGTCTTTGTCGATAACGGACATCGTAGTAGCTGTTCCCATGTCAATGACAATAATAGGGCAGGGATATTCTTTCAGAGCGGCAACCGCGTCTACAATCTGATCGCTTCCCACAGTCTTGGGATTATCCATAATAATATTCAGTCCGGTTTTCATGCCGGAACCTACCATCAGGGGACGTCTCCCTAAAATCTTCTTTAAGGCAGACTGGATGGGTGCATTTAAAGGCGGCACAACGGAAGAGACGATACTTCCTTCAATCTGGCTTTTGTCAATGCCATGAAGATCTAAAATGTCTTTGATTAAAAGCGCATATTCGGTACTGGTACGGGAGTGGATGGTAGTAATCCGCTCTTCGAAGTAAGTCTGTTTTTCATCAATACCGCCGATGACGATATTGGTATTGCCCATGTCGATTGTTAAAATCATATGGAAACTCCTTTCCATCATATTGGAATTATGTTATGATGGAAGCAATTGTAGCATAGGAAAAGTCGGCTGTAAAGCAGACCGAAGGAGGAAATTGCCATGAATTTAGAAGGAAAAACTGTGCTTTTAGGAGTAACCGGAAGCATTGCCGCATATAAAATTGCAAGTCTTGCCAGTATGTTAGTAAAGGCAAAGGCAAGCGTCCATGTCCTGATGACAAAAAACGCCGTAAATTTTATTAACCCCATTACCTTTGAGACCCTGACTGGTCACAAATGCCTGGTCGATACCTTTGACCGGAACTTTGAGTTCAGCGTGGAACATGTATCGTTAGCCAAAGCGGCAGATGTATTGATGGTAGCGCCGGCTTCAGCCAATGTCATTGCTAAGCTGGCACACGGTATTGCAGACGATATGCTGACTACTACTGCACTGGCCTGCAGATGCCCGAAAATCATTGCTCCGGCCATGAACACCAATATGTATGAAAACCCTATAACCCAGGACAATTTAAAGATTTGTGAACAGTATGGCATGGAAGTGCTCAAACCTCAGACCGGCTATCTGGCCTGCGGGGACACAGGAGCCGGAAAGATGCCGGAACCGGAAGAACTGTTTGACTATCTGGTAAAGGCGGTCGGTTACCCCAAAGACTTAGCCGGAAAGAAGATTTTAGTTACTGCAGGGCCGACACAGGAATCCGTCGATCCAGTGCGCTATCTGACCAATCATTCCACTGGAAAGATGGGATATGCCATTGCAAGGACAGCAGCTTACCGGGGCGCAGAGGTAACCCTGGTAACCGGCCCAACAGCCTTAAAACGGCCAAGATTTGCAGAAGTTGTGGAGATTACCACAGCTAGGGAAATGTTTGAGGAAGTAACCAGACGGGCGAAGGATCAGGACTGGATTATCAAGGCGGCGGCAGTAGCAGATTACCGTCCGGCCACGGTCAGCACAGAAAAGGTAAAGAAAAAAGATGGCAGCCTGACTCTGGATCTGGAACGGACAGACGATATTTTAGGATACCTGGGAAGCCACAAGAAAGACGGACAGGTGTTATGCGGATTTTCTATGGAAACAGAGCATATGATGGAGCATTCCAGGGAAAAATTAAAGAAAAAGAATCTGGATCTGATTGTGGCCAATAACTTAAAGGTAGACGGAGCCGGATTTGGCACAGACACCAATGTGGTAACCATTCTGACAAAAGACAAGGAACTGGCATTAGAAAAGATGAGCAAAGAAGAGGTAGCAGACCGGCTTTTGACAGAGATTTCCAAAATAACCGTTCAGCCATGCGAAGATTTAGACAGGAAAAGGTGTTGAAAACTTGTTTTCATAAGAGTTTTTCTGTCTAAATCTTCATAGGGCGGACGCCCAGCGCTTCTTGTCCGCTATAAGCGGGCAAGAAGACACATGGCTGAACGGTTTCTTTCCAGGAATTTTTTATAGAGTATTGACTTTATAAACCAACAATATTACAATAAAGCGGTATTATAGAAAGTTTGCGGGACGTCCGGGTGTTTGCTTTGGACGTCCATCTTTTAGATAACAAGAATTTTGGAGGAAAAACCCTTGGCGAATATTGCGGAAGAAATTAAAAAACGAAGAACCTTTGCCATTATCTCTCACCCGGATGCCGGTAAAACCACATTGACAGAAAAGTTTCTGCTTTATGGAGGAGCCATCAATCTGGCTGGAACAGTTAAGGGAAGAAAGGCGGCGAAATACGCAGTCTCCGACTGGATGGAGATTGAGAAAGAAAGAGGTATTTCTGTTACCTCATCCGTTATGCAGTTTAACTACGACGGATTCTGCATTAATATTCTGGATACGCCGGGACACCAGGACTTCTCAGAGGACACTTATCGTACTCTGATGGCAGCGGACTCTGCTGTCATGGTCATCGACGGTTCCAAAGGTGTGGAGGCCCAGACCATTAAGCTGTTTAAAGTATGCGTTATGCGCCATATTCCCATCTTTACCTTTATTAACAAGATGGACAGAGAGGCCAGAGATCCCTTTGAGCTGATGGATGAGATCGAAGAAGTATTAGGCATCCGTACCTGTCCCATTAACTGGCCTATCGGCTGCGGCAAGAGTTTTAAGGGTGTTTACGACAGAAATACCAAAAAAATCACTACCTTTACAGCAGCAATGGGCGGCCAGAAGGAAGTGGCGTCAAACGAATTTGATTTAGAAGGAACCGATGTGGACGCTCTGATTGGCCCAGACTACCATCAGCAGCTGTTAGACGAGATTGAGCTGTTAGACGGCGCCAGCGATGAGTTTGATATGGAGCGGGTACGTGCAGGACAGTTATCGCCGGTATTTTTCGGTTCTGCGCTGACCAACTTTGGTGTGGAGACCTTTTTGCAGCACTTTTTATCCATGACGACCTCTCCGCTGCCAAGAAAAGCCATTACAAAGGAAATCAATCCTTTTGAGGAAGAGTTTTCTGCATTTGTATTTAAGATCCAGGCCAATATGAATAAGGCCCACAGAGACCGGATTGCGTTTATGCGAATCGTTTCCGGAAAATTTGAGGCAGGCATGGAAGTAAACCATGTCCAGGGCGGCAAAAAAATCCGTTTAAGCCAGCCCCAGCAGATGATGGCTCAGGATCGGAAGATCGTGGAAGAAGCCTATGCAGGAGATATTATCGGCGTATTTGATCCAGGCATTTTCTCCATTGGAGATACCCTTTGCCTATCCAATGAAAAATTCGAGTTTGAAGGCATTCCGACCTTTGCGCCAGAGCATTTTGCAAGGGTGCGCCAGATTGACACCATGAAGAGAAAGCAGTTTTTAAAGGGCGTCAACCAGATTGCACAGGAAGGCGCTATCCAGATTTTCCAGGAATTTAACACGGGTATGGAAGAAATTATTGTAGGAGTAGTAGGCGTTCTTCAGTTTGAAGTATTGACTTACCGCCTGCAGAATGAGTACAATGTAGAGGTACGGTTAGACCGTCTGCCTTATGAATATATCCGCTGGGGTGAGAATAAAGAAGAAGTGGATGTAGAGCGGATCCAGGGAACTTCTGATATGAAGAAGATCCGGGACTTAAAGGGCAATCCGCTGCTGTTGTTTGTCAACAGCTGGAGCGTAGGTATGGTAGAGGAACGGAACCCAGGCCTGGTGCTCAGTGAGTTTGGAAGAAATTAACGACTGTGGAAAGTTAAGAAAGGGGAAACATTATGAGCAAAATTGATGTGGTAAGAGCAGCAATGGTAGAGGCTATGAAGGCCAAGGACAAAGAGCGTAAAGATTCCCTGTCTATGCTGTTAAGTGCGCTGAAAAATGCAGAAATTGACAAACGGGCGCCTTTAACAGAGGATGAAGAAAACGCCATTGTAAAAAAAGAAATCAAGCAGGTAAAAGAGACCATGGACACCGCTCCGGCTGACCGGGAGGACATCCGCGAAGAAGCTGCAAAAAGACTGGCCGTTTACCAGGATTTTGCACCGGCAGATTTAACGCCGGAACAGATTACAGAAGTGATTCAAAACGTCTTAAAGGAACTGGAAATTGAGACCCCATGTGCAAAGGATAAGGGCAGGATTATGAAGGTTCTTATGCCGTTAGTAAAGGGCAAAGCAGACGGAAAAGTGGTTGGAGAAATTCTGGCCGGCATGATGAAATAGCAGCATTTGGAGAAAGGACTGGAACGAGAGATGTATAAACAGCAGATTAAAGAATATATCGAAGCGCACAAACAGGAGATGTTGGAAGACATCGCTACTCTGTGCCGCATTAACAGCGAAAAAATGGCATACAAAGTAGGAATGCCGTTTGGAGAGGGTACATTTCGTGCTCTGGGAGCAGCGCTTTCCATGGCAGAAAAGTATGGCTTTACCACAACCAATTATGACAGCTATGTGGGAACCGTAGATTTCGGCGCCTTAGAGCGCCATCTGGATATTCTGGCTCACTTAGACGTGGTTCCGGCAGGAGAAGGCTGGACTGTAACCGAACCATTTGAACCCCTTGTAAAAGACGGAAAGATCTACGGCAGGGGAACTGCAGACGATAAGGGACCAGCAGTGGCAGCCTTGTATGCAATGCGCTGCGTTAAAGAGCTGGGCATTCCGTTAAAGAAAAATGTCCGTCTGATCCTGGGAACCGATGAAGAGTGTGGAAGCGCCGACATCGCCCACTATTATGACGTAGAGTCGGAAGCTCCTATGACCTTCTCACCAGATGCGTCTTATCCGGTTGTAAACATTGAAAAAGGCCGTCTCCCAGGCCACTTTACTGCAGAGTGGGAAGAATCCGATGCGCTTCCAAGACTGGTTTCCCTGGAAGCAGGGATCAAAGAAAACGTAGTTCCAGGCAAAGCATTTGCGACCATCGAACTGGGAAATAAGACCTTAGAAGACATCCGTCCGGTGATTGCCCAGGCAGAAAAAGAGTTTGATATGGAATTTGTGCTGACTGCACAGGATTCCTTAGAAGATGATCCAATCTACACCATTACGGCCATTGGGGCAGGCGCTCATGCATCTACTCCGGAAGCAGGAAAAAATGCCCTGACTGCCCTTCTGACATTAGTCAGCCGCCTGCCTCTTGCAGACTGCCCTCAGGTTGAATATGTAAAGAAACTGGTGAAACTGTTCCCTCATGGCGATGTAAATGGAAAAGCACTGGGAATTGATATGAAAGACGATTTGTCCGGAGAGATGACCGTGGCATTTTCTATGTTGAAGATTGACGAAGGCAGCTTAGACGGAACCTTTGATAGCCGCTGCCCGATTTGTTCTACAGAAGAAAACACCCTGGAAGCAGTACGGAAGCTGATGGCAGAAAATGGAATGACACTGTTAAACAAATCCATGACTCCGCCTCACCACGTAGACGGCAATTCCGATTTCGTAAAGACCTTATTAAAGGCATACGAAGAATACACCGGAAGAAAGGGCGAATGTCTGGCAATCGGCGGAGGTACTTATGTTCACCACTTAAAGAACGGCGTTGCCTTTGGCGCAGCTATGCCGGAGACTGAAAACCGGATGCATGGTGCGGATGAGTTTGCAGTGATTGACGAACTGGTTGCCAGTGCCGAGATTTTTGCCCAGGTAATCATTGACTTATGCGCATAAATTATTATCATATGTATATGTCAGAGAAAAGACTTGACAAACTGGTTGGTCTGTACTAAAATCGTTACAACTCAGTCAGACAGGCTGGGAAAGCATCAGGAGGACTTTATTATGCGTCAGTTTTTATTCATGGAGATGAATATGGACATGATGAACGGCATGTGGAATATGTGCCGAATGTTCGTGTACCCAAAAAACTGATAAAAGTCCCAATGTATAGATGATGTGATGAACCCTGAGGTCTTTTGAAAAGAGAAAGAACTTCAGAACAGATAGGAAGAAATGAGAAAAGGGGTCGCGGGTCTGTGCAAGGACTTGCGGCTCTTTTCTGTTATAGGCATCTGAAAAAAGCTGCCAGTGACAGGTTTTCTTGGTTTCACAGGAACCTGCGTCCTATGAATGGGATGGATGGAAAAAGAAAGGAAGTATGAAATGTCAGCAGAGGCAATTATCAGGCTGGAAGGGCTGGGCAAACAGTTCTCTACCGCAAATGGAACGGTCAATGCTCTGGATAACATCAATCTGGAGATTGAAAAAGGCGAGATTTTTGGAATCATCGGCTTGTCTGGTGCAGGAAAAAGCACCTTGGTTCGGTGTATCAATTTTTTGGAGAAGCCGACGGCAGGAAAGGTGATTTTTGAAGGGCAGAGTTTAGGAGACTTGGGAGAAGCGGGAATCCGGGCAGCCAGAAGATCCATGGGAATGATTTTCCAGCAGTTTAATCTTCTAGCCCAGAGAAACGTCCTGCAGAATGTATGTTTTCCACTGGAGATTGCAGGCGTACCCAAGCCAGAGGCAAAAGAAAAGGCAAAAGAACTGCTGAAAATGGTAGGTTTAGAGGAACGGATGAAGGCGTATCCGGCACAGCTTTCTGGAGGACAGAAGCAGAGAGTGGCCATTGCAAGAGCCCTTGCCACCAATCCGAAGGTGCTTTTGTGCGACGAAGCTACCAGCGCATTGGATCCCAATACCACCAAATCGATTCTCCAACTGTTAAAGCAGATTAATAAGGATCTGGGCGTCACGGTTATTGTGATTACCCACGAGATGGCGGTTATTGAAGCGATTTGCGACCGCGTAGCTATTATTGATAAAAGTCACATTGCAGAATCCGGAAAGGTATCGGAGATTTTTTCAGAGCCGAAATCCAAAATCGGCCGCCAGCTGATTTTAGGCGATGCAGTGGAAAACGGCAATTTTGGCGGAGGCCGTCAGATTCGTATTATTTTTGACGGACGGGCTTCTTCCGAACCAGTGCTTGCCAACATGATTCTGGCCTGCAAAACACCAGTTAATATCATGTATGCAGCGACCAGGGACATTAGCGGCACTGCCATGGGACAGATGATTGTCCAGCTTCCGGAAGACGAAGCAGACGCCAGAAGAGTGACCAATTATTTAAGCACTGCCAAGGTGCCGTATGAGGAGGTAAATGAAGATGCAGTTTGATTCCACAACCCTTAGTATGCTGGGGACAGGAATTTGGGAAACCATTTATATGGTGGCAATGTCCTCTCTTTTTTCCTATCTGATTGGAATTCCGTTGGGCGTAATTCTGGTAGTAACGGCAAAGGACGGCATTAAGCCGGTTCCTGTTATTGAAAAAGTTCTGGGACTTATGATTAACTTGCTCCGTTCCGTTCCCTTTATTATTCTGGCCATTATGGTTCTTCCAATAACCAGAAAAGTAGTGGGAACCACCATTGGCCCTAAAGCATTGATATTCCCGTTAATCATTGCAGGCGCTCCCTATATTGCCAGAATGGTAGAGTCTTCATTCCGGGAAGTGGACGCAGGCGTTATCGAGGCAGCAAAGTCCATGGGAGCTTCCACCTGGCAGATTATTTATAAAGTCCTTCTGCCGGAATCCAAGCCGTCTTTACTGGTAGGCGCGGCCATTTCCGTTACTACGATTTTAGGCTACACCGCTATGGGCGGATTTGTAGGCGCAGGCGGACTGGGAGCTATTGCCATCAACTATGGATATTATCGGTATGAGACAGAGATTATGTTTGTAACCGTTGCCATTATGGTAATCATTGTCCAGATTATTCAGGAATCCTTTATGAAACTGTCTAAGGTCAATGACAAGAGAATCCGCTGATTTGGCGTATACGCCTAAATCATAAATTACCTTTAATGAGGAGGAATAATTATGAAGAAAGTAAGTCTTGTACTCGCAGCCGTCCTGACTGCAGCAGCATTATCTGCCTGCGGAGGAAATGGCGCCGCTGAAACTACCGCAGCATCTGCGGCAGAAACCACTGCACAGGCAGAAAGCAAAGCAGAGGAAACGAAGGCAGAAGAAACAAAAGCAGAAGAGTCCAAAGCATCCGGCGACTTAGAAAAGATGGTAGTCGGCGCAAGCCCGGCTCCCCATGCAGAGATTTTAGAGGCAGCAAAACCTCTGATGGCAGAAAAAGGATACGATCTGCAGGTAATGATTTACAGCGATTATGTCCAGCCAAACAATGCTTTAGACGCAGGAGATCTGGATGCAAACTACTTCCAGCACCTTCCTTACTTAGAGTCCTTTAATGAGCAGCACGGAACCAAGCTGGTATCCGCAGCAGCTATCCACTATGAGCCATTCGGCATTTATGTAGGAAAGACCGCTTCTTTAGAGGAAGTGGCAGACGGCGCAGTCGTAGCAGTTCCAAACGATGTGACCAATGAGGCAAGAGCGCTTCTGTTATTAGAGGCACAGGGTTTAATTACCTTAAAAGAGGGTGCAGGCTTAGAGGCAACCAAAAATGACATTGCAGAAAATCCTAAGAACTTAGAGATCATGGAAGTAGAAGCAGCCCAGATTCCACGTGTTCTTCCAGATGTCGATCTTGCAGTTATCAACGGCAACTATGCAATTGAGGCTGGCTTAAAGGTAAGCGACGCCCTTGCGATTGAGGATGCAGAGTCTATTTCTGCAACGACCTACGGCAACGTGTTAGCAGTCCGGGAGGGCGAAGAAGAAACCGATAAGACCAAAGCCCTGGTAGAAGTTCTGACCAGCGAAGAGATTAAAACCTTTATGGATGAAACTTATGAAGGAGCAGTAGTTCCGCTGTTCTAATCCGTGGAAGGAACAAGCAAAGTTATGGAAGGCTGTCCGCCCGTTTCTGTGAAAATGCAGACTGGGCGGCGGCCTTTTTGCATATACTGTCAAAAAAGATGTTTTGCGAGGCAGGGTATGCGAATCTGCGAATTAAAAACAAAAGAAGTAATCAACATCAAAAACTGCCACCGGCTGGGCTTTGTAGGAGATGTGGATTTTGATATGAAAACTGGGTGCATCATTGCCCTGATTGTCCCTGGCCCAGGAAGTTTCTGCGGATTTTTATGCAGGGAAAAGGAATATATTATTCCATTCTGCAGGATCTGCCAGGTGGGGGAGGATATTATTCTGGTGGATTATGAGGAAAAAGAAGAGCGGTGCAAGGGAGGATGAAACAAAAAGGCTTGCGGAACCGGCGTCCTTCATGTAAAATAAGTCTAAATGATTCGGGGATAAAATGCCCTTTCAAAACAGGACAGGAGGTAGAGAAGGTGAAATGCCCATTTTGCAATGCAGCAGACACAAAGGTAATTGATTCCAGACCAGCAGACGACAACAGCTCTATCCGTCGGCGCAGACAGTGCGAAACCTGCGGGAAACGGTTTACCACTTACGAGAAGTTAGAGACCATGCCGCTGATGGTGATTAAAAAAGACGAGACCAGAGAACCGTATGACCGGGCGAAAATTGAGAATGGGGTGGTTCAGTCCTGCCATAAGCGGCCGGTGTCTACCCAGCAGATTGACGCTGTAATTGACAGCATTGAAAATCAGATTTTTAATATGGAGGAAAAGGAAGTGCCCACCTCTGTGATCGGAGAACTGGTCATGGATAAGCTGAAGGAGCTGGACGAGGTAGCCTACGTCCGGTTTGCATCCGTGTATAGGGAATTTAAGGATGTGAATACCTTTATGGAAGAGCTGGGAAAACTGCTGAAGAAATAGGAGAGCGATGTTAAAACAATTTTATCCAGATGAGCGGGCAGAAAGTACTTATCAGATTCCCTTTGAAACATTTTACCAGAAGGGTATCCGGGGAGTGATTTTTGACGTAGACAATACCTTAGTGCCCCACGACGCCCCTGCGGATGACCAGGCAAGACAGCTTTTTAAACGGCTCAGAACCATGGGAATGGAGTCCTGTCTGGCTTCCAACAACAAAGAACCCAGAGTCAGGCGGTTTGCAGAGGATGTGGGAACCCGGTATATTTTTAAGGCAGGAAAGCCGAAACGCAGGGGGTACTGGGAAGCCATGAAAAAAATGGAAACCAGACCAGAAGAGACGATAGTTGTAGGCGACCAGATTTTTACAGACATCTGGGGAGCCAACCGGACTGGACTGTACAGCATTCTGGTGACTCCAATCAACCCGAAGGAAGAAATCCAGATTGTGCTGAAGCGGATTCCGGAAAAGCTGGTCCTATATGCGTATGAGAGGAAAAAGAAATGACAGAAGCAGTAAAGGTAAGGGGCGTTTTCATTGGAACCGGACGCCCTAAAATTTGTGTTCCCATTGTGGCGGTTACCAGACAGGAACTTCTCAGCCAGGCAGAAAAGCTGCGGGACGTGCCCTTTGATCTGGTAGAATGGCGGGCAGACTGGTATGAGGATGGAACTTGTCCGGAGAAGGTGCGCCAGGCTCTGCAGGATCTCAGGAATATTCTGGGAAACGTTCCGCTGTTATTTACCTTCCGCGGAAAACAGGAAGGGGGAGAGCGGGAGCTGGATGCAAAGGAGTATTTGGAACTGACCCTTCAGGCGGCATTGTCCGGAACCGCCGATCTGGTAGATTTGGAGCTGTTTACCGGCTTGAAAGCAGGGCGGGAGTTGTTTACATATGTGATCCGCCAGATAAAAGAGCAGGGCGTAAGGATCATTATGTCCAGCCACGATTTTTCCAGAACCCCGGACAGCAAAGAACTGCTTTTGCGGTTTGAACAGATGGAAGAACTGGGAGCCGATTTGTTAAAAGAGGCGGTTATGCCCCGGAGTACGGAAGATGTGGTGCGCCTGTTATCCGTTACAGAGGCTGCATCCAGAACTGCGAAGCGCCCTCTGATTACCATGGCCATGGGAGGTATGGGACTTATCAGCCGTCTGTCAGGAGAAACCTTTGGGTCTTGTATGACCTTTGGAAGCGCAGGGACGCCGTCCGCCCCCGGACAGATAGACGCAGTTTCCTTAAAGACCATATTGGATGCAGTCCATCAGGGTATGAATCCAGGGATGGGAAAACGGCAGCTTTCCCCTATATTTTTGATTGGATTTATGGGAACTGGCAAGACTACGGTGTCGTCAGTTCTGGCAGAAACCCTGTCCTGTCCGGTAATTGAGATGGATCAGCGGATCGAAGCAGAGACTTCCATGAAAATTACGGATATTTTTGAACAGTATGGGGAAGAATATTTCAGAAATCTGGAAACTAGGCTGATCCAGAAGATCGTAAAAGAAGAGCCTTCTGTAGTTTCCTGCGGCGGCGGGGCTGTTTTGCGGGAAGAAAATGTAACAGCCATGAAGGAGGCGGGAACCATAGTGCTTCTGACTGCAGAGCCAGGAACCGTGTTAAAGCGGGTGGGGCAGGACCGATCCCGACCCAATTTAAAAGGACGGATGAATGAAGAGGGAATCCGTCAGTTAATGGACAAGCGCCGCAGCGCTTACGAGACGGCAGCAGATCTGGTAATTGCCACAGATGGAAAGAATCCGGAAGAGATTGGAAAAGAAATTTTGGCATTTTTTGAAGGAAATGTGAAAAAAGAGTTGAAAATACAATGATTATATTATAGAATAAACTAGATTGAAGAGTTTTGAACGACTTAAGGAGGAATATCTTTATGATATCAGCAGGTGATTTTAGAAATGGTATTACATTAGAGATTGACGGCAACGTTGTACAGATTCTGGAGTTCCAGCACGTGAAACCAGGAAAAGGCGCTGCTTTCGTCCGCACCAAATTAAAGAACGTTATCAGCGGCGGTGTAATTGAGAAAACATTCCGTCCTACTGAGAAGTTCCCAGCAGCAAGAATTGACAGAGTAGATATGCAGTATCTGTATGCAGACGGCGATTTATTCCACTTTATGAATGTGGAGACCTATGATCAGGTAGCATTAAATACTGACACCATTGGCGATGCATTAAAGTTCGTAAAAGAGAACGAGATGGTAAAGGTTTGTTCTTACAACGGCAACGTATTCTCCGTAGAGCCTCCGCTGTTTGTAGAGCTGGAGATTACCGATACCGAGCCAGGCTTTAAGGGCGATACCGCAACCGGAGCAACCAAGCCAGCTACTGTTGAGACTGGAGCAGTCATTGCAGTACCGTTATTCGTAAGCCAGGGCGACAAGGTTAAGATTGATACCAGAACAGGCGAATATCTGTCCAGAGTTTAATCAACAGATGCTGCCAGTTTGTAGCAGAAGCTGATAAACAGGCGAGACTGCCGCAGAGTGAAAAGGAGGATTTCGATTTCTAGAATCCGATGATTCATTGTGCGGCAGTTTTTTATGATAAGGGAAAAACAAATGAGAAAAAATTGGAGAAGGATAGCAGCTTTACTGGCTGTCTGTGGGGTAATGAGTGTGCCGTCTACGATGCTGTCTTATGGAGCAGGACCAGGGGAGGGACTTGCTGCGGCAGACGGACTGGCAGGATATGCTGCGCAGGCTGGGGAGCCTGCTGGTCTGCCGGAATCAGAAGAGATGGTGGGTATTTCTCTGGACGTATCGATTGCAGAGATTACAGGAGACTATGAGATAGCCATTTTTGACGCGCCGGGAGGACAGGGAAGTTATGGAACCGCCTATCCGCAGACGGTTTACCGGGTTATCCAGGATGCAGGAAACGGCTGGATTGAAATTGCCTATGACGGGCACAGCGCCTATTTAGACGGCAATTCCGGACAGGTTACTGTGAAAAATACCTGGAGCATTCCGAAAGAAGACGAAGACAAGGCAGAACTGGTGGAAAAGGCCATGAATCTGTTAGGTTCCCGTTACCAGATGGGAGGTTCGGATCCACAGACCGGCTTTGACTGTTCTGGTTTTGTGCGCTATCTGATGAAGGATTACGCAGGGATGGAGCTTCCCAGAACTTCAAGGGAACAGGCGCGCCATGGTATAGACAGAGCGGCAGACGACATGAGAGTAGGGGATTTTATTGCATTCGGATCTTCCCTGGATGCAGTCAGCCATATCGGCATTTATATTGGAAATGACAGGATGATTCATGGGGATGGAACTGGAAAAGGCGTTGCTATCTGCGTATGGAACGACAGGGCGGACATTCCCAGAATAGCAGACCCGTTAGGAGTATAGATTGCTTTTCCGGTCAGGAGAAGTTATAATGATAGGAAATATAGAAGAGAAATAGGAGATACAGTGATATGAAGAAAATCCTTACCATAATGGAAGAGGAATTAAAGCAGGCATTTTCTGACTGCGGTTATGAAGAAAAGTATGCAAAGGTAGTGCTGTCCAATCGTCCGGATCTGTGCGAGTACCAGTGCAACGGGGCGATGGCAGCAGCAAAAGCTTATAAAAAAAAGCCGATTGAGATTGCGTCAGAAGTAGCGGAAAAACTTTCCGGCTCCCAGCTTTTCTCCATGAAAGAAGCAGTTATGCCGGGATTTATCAATTTAAAGGTCAGTGAAGAATTTGTGGCTCAGTATTTAAACCAGATGGCAGGAGAAGAAAAACTGGGACTGGATCCAACGGAGCATCCGGAGACTATCATGGTAGACTACGGCGGAGCCAATGTAGCAAAACCTCTTCACGTAGGCCATCTCCGCTCTGCTGTTATCGGCGAGAGCATTAAGCGGATGGGACGTTTCCTGGGCCACAATATGATTGGCGACGTGCATTTAGGAGACTGGGGCCTGCAGATGGGTCTGATTATTGAAGAACTTCACGAGAGAAAGCCGGATCTGGTTTATTTTGATGAATCTTATACCGGAGAATATCCAGAAGAAGCGCCGTTTACCATCAGCGAGTTAGAAGAGATTTATCCGGCTGCCAGCGGAAAATCCAAGGTAGATGAGGCCTTTAAAGAGAGAGCACAGAACGCGACCTTCCGTCTGCAGAATGGATATGCGCCGTACCGTGCAATCTGGAAGCACATTATGGCCGTATCCTTAGCGGATTTAAAGAAAAACTATTCCAACTTAAACGTAGAATTTGACTTATGGAAAGGCGAAAGCGATGCCCAGCCATACATTCCGGCCCTGATTGACGACCTGGTAGAAAAGGGACTGGCTTATGAAAGCCAAGGAGCTTTGGTAGTAGATATTGCAGAAGAAGGAGATTCCAAGGAGCTTCCTCCATGTATCGTAAGAAAATCGGATGGAGCGGCTCTTTACGCAACTTCGGATCTGGCTACCATTATTGAGAGGGAACAGGATTTTCATCCAGATCGTTATATCTATATTGCAGATAAGCGTCAGGATCTTCACTTTACCCAGGTATTCCGGGTAGCAAAGAAAGCTGGAATTGTAAAACCGGATATGCCCATGTCCTTCCTGGGATTCGGCACCATGAACGGAAAAGACGGAAAGCCGTTTAAGACCAGAGACGGCGGCGTTATGCGTCTGGAGCACCTGATTGCCAACATCAATGAACAGGTATTTAACCGGATTATGGAAAACCGGACGGTTTCGGAAGAGGAAGCCAGAAATACCGCTAAGATTGTCGGCCTTGCTGCATTAAAGTATGGAGATTTATCCAACCAGGCGGCAAAGGACTATGTCTTTGACATTGACCGGTTTATTTCCTTTGAAGGAAATACAGGCCCTTACATTCTGTACACCATTGTGCGGATTAAATCCATTTTAAATAAATTTGCAGAAAACGGCGGAACTGCAGAAGCAGGAAAGATTCTGCCGTCAGCATCTGACTCAGAAAAGGGCCTGGCTCTTATGCTTCTGAAATTTAACGATGTTATGGAGACCAGTTTTGCAGATTTGGCGCCTCACAAGATTTGCCAGTATATCTATGAGCTGTCCAATGAGTTTAACCGCTTCTACCATGATACCAAAATCCTTTCAGAGGAGAATCCGGACCGTCAGGCAAGTTATATCAGCTTAATTATGCTGGCAAAGGATGTGCTGACAGCCGCTATCGGCGTATTAGGAATTGAGGCTCCGGAGCGGATGTAAAAGCAGATTGCGGGGAATGCAGGGTGAACGTTTCAGAAATGAAAATCAGCACCTTTTGGAAAGGCGAAGTCGGAGTAAAAGGTGTTTGTGAGGAACAGGGCAAAACCTATCAGGTAAGTTTATATATCAAGGGTAGTCAGCTTCGCGACTACTCTTGTTCTTGTGCAGAAGGAAACTCCTATAAAGGCCCCTGCGTCCATGCAAAGGCGGTGTATGGAGCTTACCAGAAAGAATGTGGCGGACAGGCCCTCCGTCCGGTTTATACGGATCAGGAAGTCCGTACTATGATTCGGGAATATACCAACGGGGAAGTGGCTCGGATTATGCGGGAAAACGAAGCTGGATCCGTCCGTCTGGTGCCGACGCTGATTATAGACCGGAAGGGAAAAGAGATCCGGCTGGAATTCCAAATTGGAAGAGAACGTCTGTACCGGATTAAGGATTTAAGCGCCTTTGTCCAGGCGATTGAGGCAGGGGCCCAGATGAACTATGGAAAGAGTCTGTCTTTCCATCACAGTCTGGATGCTTTTGAGGAAGAAAGCCGTCCCCTGGCTGAATTTGTGATAGAGTTAGTCAATACCTATCACGAATACTACAGCCAGTTCCGCAAGACATCCTTTGAGGTGCGTCCGCCTTTAAGGGAACTGACCCTAAGCCGCGAAAACAGAGATCGGTTTTTTGCCATGTATCTGGACAAAGACTTAAATACCCGCCTGCAAAACAAAGGAGAAGAGCCGTTTTTCATCAGCCGTTTAAATCCGGATTTCCGGATTCAAATTAAAAAACGGGGAAGAGAAGGATTGGAGGCAAAGCTTCTGGACTATGGATTCAGCTTTATGGGAGAGCGGTATCTCTATGTTGGAAGTCAGGGAAAGATCTGCAGATGTGATGAAGAATGCAGCCGTACCATGCGGGTATTTGTGGAGCAGATGGCAGAACGGCCGGAGACCAGCATTTCCGTAAACGACCGGGATGTACCGCTGTTTTACCAGAGAGTGATTAAAAAGATTGAAGAATACAGCCTGATAGAAGCGCCGGAAATCGACTGGCAGGTTTATCAGACGGAACCTTTAAAAGCCAGTTTCCGTTTTGAGAGCACAGGGCCGGAAGAAATTTCCATGGAACCAGTGCTTTCTTATGGGGATTTTTCCTTCCAACCCATTGAAGATGAACTGGTTCCACGGCGTATCTGCAGAGATGTACCGGAGGAATTCCGCATTAGCCAGACCATTGCCAAATATTTCCAGTATAAAGAGCCAGAAGGAAAAAAGCTGGTAATCCGCAAGGATGAAGACGCGCTGTACCGGCTCTTGCTGGAGGGAATCGACGAATTCCGCCAGCTTGGAGACGTGTATCTGTCTGAGGAAGTGAGCCAGTGGAAAATCCGGAAAGCCGGAGGCGTAAGAGTAGGCGTGAAAGCGGCGGAAGGCTGGCTGGATGTAAAGATAGAGGCAGACGGCATGAGCGGCGCAGAGCTGGCGAAAATCCTTGGCGCTTACAAACAGAAAAAGAAATATTACCGTCTGAAAAATGGAGAATTTCTGCAGTTGGAAAGCGACGGGATTTTAGCAGTAGCCAAAATGGCGGGGGATCTGGCTTTTGGCAAAAATGAGATTGCCGCCGGCCATGTGCAGCTGCCTTATTATAGGGCTTTGTACTTAGATCACCTGTTTAAGGAAGAACCTGGAGTTCCGTTTTACAGAGACCAGGCTTTTCGGGCAGTGATTCGCGGAATGAAGTCTGTAGAAGATGCAGAATACCAGATTCCAAAACAACTGGATCCGGTACTGAGAGGGTATCAGAAGTATGGGTTCCGCTGGCTGAAAACCCTGGATGCAGGACGGTTTGGCGGGATTCTGGCAGATGATATGGGACTGGGAAAGACCATTCAGATTATCGCCTTGTTTGCTGACGAGTACGGACGTCAGGAAGACCAGGAGAAGGGACTGGTATCTCTGATTGTTTCCCCGGCTTCCCTGGTTTACAACTGGGAACATGAATTCCAGAAATTTGCACCGGAACTTCCGGTGGTTACGGTAATTGGAACGGCCAAAGAACGGGAACAGATTTTAGAGCAGGCAGAGCAAGATGTTCAGGCTGGAAAACAGAGGATTTTAATTACGTCCTACGACCTGCTGAGACGGGATATTGGCCGGTATGAAAACCTGACGTTTCGTTTCCAGATTATTGACGAAGCTCAGTTTATTAAAAATGCAGGAACCCAGAATGCCAGGGCGGTAAAGAAAATCCGTTCCGTTACCCGGTTTGCCCTGACGGGAACCCCGGTAGAGAACCGGCTGGGAGAACTGTGGAGTATTTTTGATTATCTGATGCCTGGATTTTTATTCAGCTATCAGAGATTTAAAAAGGATTTTGAAATCCCTCTGGTAAAGGAAAAAGACGAAGAAGTATTGACCAGCTTAAAACGGCTGACGTCCCCGTTTATTCTCCGCAGAATCAAAAAAGACGTGTTAAAAGACCTTCCGGATAAGCTGGAAACCTGCATCTATTCCCAGATGGAAGGGGAGCAGAAGACTTTGTATGCAGCCAATGCCCAGGTATTGAAAGAACTGCTGGAAGAAGGCGGCGAAGAAGAAGCAGCAGGAAAACTGCAGATTCTGGCCCAGCTTACCAGACTGAGGCAGATTTGCTGCGATCCAAGACTTTATTATGAAAATTATATAGGAGATTCGGCAAAACTGGAAACCTGTATGGAACTGGTGGAAAGCGGAGCGGCAGGAGGACATAAGATTTTACTGTTTTCTCAGGTTGCTTCTATGCTGAAACTGATTGAACAGCGGCTTTTGGCTGCCGGAATCGGATATTATCTGCTGACCGGGGAAACCTCGAAAAAAGACCGGCTTCATATGGTGGATTCCTTCCAGAAGGATGATACGCCGGTATTTCTCATTTCCCTGCGGGCAGGAGGAACCGGACTGAACCTGACGGCTGCCGATACGGTCATCCATTATGATCCCTGGTGGAATATTGCAGCTCAGAACCAGGCGACGGACCGGGCGCACCGCATCGGACAGGAAAAGCAGGTTACGGTATACCGGCTGATTACCAAAAACACCATAGAAGAAAATATTCTGACTCTTCAGGAAGCGAAAAGCAGACTGGCGGATCAGATTATGGAAGGCCAGCCTGCCAGTCTTTCCGGACTGAGCAAGAAGGAACTGAAAGCATTGTTCCATCTGGAATAATCCTTCCAGCTCTTGCTTTCAGAAACGAAAACAGGTATAATAAAACGAACAATGTTAAGCAGCGGAACCGTTGGGCGGTACGCAAGGAGAAGAAAAATGCTGTCTGAACCAATGACCTTATACAAATTAATGAATCTTTATATGTTAAAACAGGTGAATTTTCCGCTGACCAATGCACAGCTTTCTAATTTCTTCCTGGAGCGGGAATATACGACGTATTTTACGCTGCAGCAGGCGTTAAATGAGCTTCTGGAAGCCGGTTTAGTGCGCAAGGAAACCCTTCACAACAGCAGCCGATATGAGATTACACAGGAAGGGGAAGATACGCTGGAATTTTTCGGCAAGAAGATTTCTCCGGCAATTATTGAAGATATTGACCAGTATTTAAAGGAAAACAAGTTCCGTCTCAGGGATGAGGTGGGAGTGGTTTCCGACTATTATAAATCCACCAGTCAGGATTACGTTGTCCATTGTGAAGTTCGGGAAGGGAAAAGCGTGTTGATTGAGCTGAATCTGTCTGTTCCGGATAAAGAACAGGCAGAGTCCATGTGCAGCCAATGGAGGGCGAAGAGCCAGGAGATCTACGCCTTTGCCATGAAATCCCTGATGAGCAGCTAAGCGCGGCAGGAGGAGACCCATGAAAAACAGGAAGAATATGAAAAAAATTTTAAAATACAAACTGTATTTGTGCATCGTATTTCCGATTTTTATCGTAACACTGGCAGTGAAAGTTCTGCGCACTTACTTAAACCTCCGCGTCAGACAGGCGGCTTCTGCCGCAGAGCCGGTTCCAGTGGAAAAAGAACCAGTCAGGGTGGAAACCATTGTGCCGGAGCCAGTTAAGACAGCCTGCATTTAGGAAATAATAGACAAAGCATAATCCCGACAGGATTATGCTTTTTACTTTCCAATCCTGTCGAAATGTGTTAGAATACGGGTTAGAGGTGGTAGAATGAGAGAAAAAATCAACCGGCTGGCAAAAGGAATCGTAGATTCCCAGAATCCGGAGATTCAGATAATTCCGGAAAGATTGGAAGAACAGATTCCGGCCAGAGAGATGATTCGGGGAGAAATCAACCTGATAAGTCTCAACGGCCTTAATATGAAGGGACTTGTTTATTCCAGTCATTACCGGGTAAACGTCCTGACAGAAGCCTTTGGCGGTCTCCGCAGCCGGATTTTATATGAGATTGATACAACTTATTTAGAAGATGGAGAACAAATCCGTGGCAGCTTTTTCCTGGTAACCAATGGCGGGGAGAAGGAAATCCCTTTTACGTTCCAGATTCAGTCTGGAACATCCGGTCAGGTCCTTGGAAACTTAAAGACGGCCAGGGATTTTTCAAATCTGGCGAAAAGAGACAGGGAAACCGCGTTAAGGCTGTTTGAATACCAGGATTTTATCGAGGCGCCGTTTATGCAGGATCTGCATATACGGGCTATTTATAATGGACTGAAAGGCCATACAAACAGGGAAAATCTGCTGGAAGAATTTCTGGTTGCCCTTCAGGTAAAGGAGCCGGTTATCATTGAGGCAGCAGATCAGGACCGGTCTTACCGGATGCCGGCAACTTCTGTGGTAGATACCATAGAAATCAAGAAAAATACCTGGGGATATGTAAACGTCAGACTGGAAGCAGAAGGCGGATTTTTAGAGCTGGTCCGTACCCAGATTGGAGAAGAGGATTTTGACGGCGATACCTGTCAGGTAGGATACCGGATTCATCCAAGACAGCTTCATGGAGGGATGAACCAGGGGGTTATCCGGCTGAAAACCGTACGGGATGAAATTACCATTCGGATCCAGGTGGAAGGAACAGCTGGAAAAGATGGGGAAAGACCAGAGGAATTTGAGTGGAGAAAGGGCTATGGCAGATACCTTTCCCTCCGCTTGGATTACGAAAATCCCAATGCCGATCATACAGGACTGCTGGAGCAGATGAAAACGGAGCTGGACGGATTAAAACACTTAAAACCCCAGGATGCCAAGACTGTGCTTCTTTTTGCAGAATGCTGCATCCTGTCCGGCGAAAAGGAACAGGCCATTCTTCTTCTGGATGAAGTGCGGGACCAGGTTCTCTTAAACCGGCGGGACGAAGTAGAATTATACTGTCTGTTCCAATACCTTTCATTAGAATTAAACCCGAACCAGAGCCAGAAAGACGCCTTAATCCGTCTGGTACGCAAATACTTAACCGAAAGCCACAGCTACCCGTATCTGTTCTTTTTGCGGTTAAAATTAGAGCCGGAACTGAACGAAAATCCGGCAATGCTGCTGGCAGAACTGGCAGAGCTTTATGCAAACGGTCTCCGCAGTCCGTTTTTGTATCAGAAAGCTTGTGAGATTTTATCCAGTCAGAAGGATTTGCTGAGGGGGATGACTAAGTTTGAGCTCCAGACCCTTTCTTTTGGCGTCAGCCATGACCTGGTGGGAGAAGAACTGGCGCAAAAAGCAGCAAAAGCTGCGGCTGCGGCCAGGTACTACAATCCTTTGTACAGCAGGCTGCTGGTCAGGCTCTATGCCAGATACCCGGAGAAAAAACTGCTGGAAGCCATCTGCTGTATGCGGATTAAAGGCGAGTGCAGGGGACCGGAGGACTTTGTCTGGTATGAGAAAGCCTTGAAGGAACAGATCAACCTGACCAGATTATATGAGTATTATTTATACTCCCTTCCGGAGGACTTTGATCACATCCTTCCAAGGGAAGTGCTTTTGTATTTTTCCTATTCCCAGGAATTGGACAGCAGGACCAAAGCCGTTTTGTATAAAAATATTCTGACTTACTTAAATCCATCTTCCGAGCTTTACAAGGTTTATGAAAGGGATATGGAACAGTTTGCCATGGAACAGCTGTTTGCAGCCAACATAGACAGCAATCTGGCCGTGCTCTATGGCAAAATGATTTATAAAGATATTATCGACGTGCCAGTGGCAAAGATTTTGCCGTCGATTCTGCGTTCTTACCGGATTTCCTGCCGGAATCCGGAGATGCTGTATGTCATTGTCCGGTATGAAGAGACTATGGATGAAGACATTTACCTTTTGCGGGATGGAATTGCTTATGTGCCGCTGTTTCTGGATAAAAGTGTGATTTTATTCCAGGACGGCTATGGCAACCGCTATACCAACATCCGTTATATCAAGACGCTGGTAATGGATAAGCCGGATCTGGAAAAACGCTGTTTTGAGGTGTATCCGGAACATCCGATGTTGTGCCTCAGGGCCTGCAGGCAGATAAGCGAACAGGGAGCAGCAACCGACGAGGAAGCAGCTCTTTTAGAGCGGGCCCAGAAAGAACTGAATCTGAACCCTACTTATGAAAAGCAGCTTTTATCCAAATCCATTGCCTATTATCAGAAAAAGGCGGCAGCAGAGGAAAAGGGCGGAACGGATTTAAGCTATCTGCTGATGCTGGATAAAGATCTTATCAGCAAAGAGGAGCGGATCGGCATTTGTGAAACCCTTGTCCGTCAGAACTATCTGATAGAAGCTTATGACTTGATGAAAAAATATGGAATTACAGAGATTGGACCGGGCAGGAGGTTAAAGCTGTGTACCAAGATGATTCTCCAGAATCTCTTTGACGAAGAACGTTTCCTTTCCTGGCTTGCCCTGCAGGTATTTGATGAGGAAAATGCAGATTCTGTGATTCTGGATTATCTGTGCCAGTATTACAACGGTCCGTCGGAAAAGATGTATAGGATTCTGATGCAGGGCATCGAATACCGGGTGGATACTTATGACCTGGAAGAACGGCTGCTGGCCCAGATGCTGTTTTCCGGGGAACAGGATCGTATGGATGGGGTATTTGACCTATATGCATCCAGAAAAAAGATGACGGACAGTATTGTAAAAGCCTATTTTGCAGTGAAATGCACCGACTATTTCTACAATGAGACAGAACTGGACGGACGGATTTTTGAGTACCTGGAAGGCCTGGTGAAAAATACGCCGGACAGGGAGCGGATTCCCACGATTTATCTGCTGTCTCTTACCCGTTATTATGCGGAACAGAAAAGTTTAAGCGAAGAACAGAAAATCCTGTGCCAGCAGGTGGCAGACTTTTTATTAGATGCGGGAATGGTATTTCCGTATTTCAAAAGGCTGGGAAAATTTGTCCAAATTCCAAGAGAGATTCTGGATAAAGTCATGATCCAGTACAAGGGGGATCGGACTTCCAGAGTGGTACTAAGAGTACGGGTTCTGCCGGATGAAGAAGAATTTCACAGTGAAGAAATGTATCGGGTTTACCA